>CAZHLC010000519.1:0-3736 GCA_964532545.1 uncultured Leptospiraceae bacterium
AGGTAGAAAGTCGCCCGACTGAGCTCGGTCTGGCGAATTATGTCAGAAATCGAGGTCTTGTGATAGCCCTTCTGGGCAAAAATAGTGCGGGCGCCCTCAAGAATAAGCTGGCGATTTCTTTCTTTTTTATCTTCTCTAACGCCCATATTTGGTTTGTTTTGGGGGATATTTAAACGCCATGAAGGCCCTGACTCTTGCAAAACCAGCTTCTGCGCCTGAATACATTCCCCCACTAACTTATTCTACTGCAACCTAAGTACGGAATTATGATTTCGGCCACAAAAATGATGACACTGTTGTTATTTTTCTATAATGTGTAGCCATAAATATGCGACGCAAAATTAACAACGTTGGAGCTTACAAATGGTTGCAAACCCCCTGCATTTGCTTGAACAAGGCGATGTTTTAGGCGCACTCGGCCGCGCCGTTCTCAGCGGCATACCCGGCCTTAAAAGCCAAGAACCCCTGGTTGTACCGGGCAAAGAATATCGAGAAACTGTTTCGCCCCGCAGCGATGCCCTCATCGATGATTATCTGCGCACCGTGGGCGGCAGCCCCTCAAGTTATCGCAAAACGGTAC
Organism: uncultured Leptospiraceae bacterium; assembly: GCA_964532545.1. GTDB lineage: Bacteria > Spirochaetota > Leptospiria > Turneriellales > CAZHLC01 > CAZHLC01. The sequence continues at coordinate 581 of CAZHLC010000519.1, forward strand.
CGGTTCACATGTACCCCCAGTGGAGCTTTCCTATTCTCAACCAGGCCATGGGCAACCTGCCCTACAACATGGCCGGCATTATGAACCTGGGTTTCGCCGTAGATATTTATGGTGAGGTACCCCGGGGTGAAGAGCTTAATCTCACTGCACAACTGGTGAATAGCGATGTGAACGATCGGCGCGCCATTATTACCATGAAAACCACCACTGGCACAGAGCGCACCCCGCTGCTGCTTGACATTACCCAGACGGCCATTGTAAAAATGCCGAAGAAAAAAAAGCTGCGCGACCAGAATGCCAGGGCACAGCCGCGTAAAGAGAAACCGGCCATACCAGCCAATGCGCAAGAGATCGGCCAGGTGAAATTGGCCGGCGATGCTGGCCTCAACTTCAGCATTGTGACCGGTGATATAAACCCACTGCACTGGCTCACACCCTATGCCCAGGCCTTTGGCCAGCGGGGTAGAATTCTACATGGCTTTGCCAGCTCGGCCATTGCCCTTGAAATTTTAAACAAAAAGTTCTTCAGCGGTCGCACAGACATGCTGAAGAGCGTTGAAGTAAGTTTTACCAAACCGGTTAATCTGCCAGGCAAATTCAGCGTCTTCGTTGATTACAAGGGCGGCTTCTATGCCGGCCGTGTGCCTGGCGGTGATGCCTGGCTCGCTGGCAGCTATACCACTAAAGAAGAGAGATAAAACAATGGCTGATATTTTATTGCAAGTTGATCGCAAATCACTGCCTGGCCGCCTGCTCAGCGGTGCCGGCCTGCCCCTGCCTACCCCACTTAAAAGATTAAAGAAGGGCTGGCCAGAGCGGCCCCTTGAACACAAAACAGTGACCGTGGGCGGCCATGGCGAGCTGCATAAGACTCTGGCACAGATTCTGCCAGCTGCCGGTGCCAGCATACACGCCCTGGTAGGCAGCGCAGAAGCCGATACATACAAAGAGCACGGCATGGGCTGGGCCCGTCAGGTTGAAGAACTATCGGGTGACTATGCCCACGAAAAATATCGTACCGATGTACTGGTGTATGATGCCACTGGCCTCAAAACGATAGCCGAACTTGATCAGGTCTATGAGTTTCTGCGCCTCTATGTGCGCAGAATAAATCGAAACGGCCGGGTGCTGCTGTTAGCAAGGCCTGCACCTGCAGCACTGACAGCCATTGCCCCGGCAGCCCCCGAGACCACCCAGAGGGCCTATGGTCTGCAAGAGGCCACCTTGAGCCAGGCTTTGGTTGGCTTAAGCAAAAGCCTGGCTAAAGAAACCGGTGGCAAGGGCACCACAGTCAACCTTCTCTATATTGAAGCCGGGGCTGAAGACCGTCTTGAAGGCGCCTTACGTTTTTTACTTTCGCCCACTGCTGCTTTTATTACCGCCCAACCGCTTCTGGTGAGCAAGGTCACAAAGCATGAGGTTGAAGAGATGCCCCATAGCCGGGTACTTGAAGGGCGCACCGTCTTATTGACCGGTGCAGCTCGGGGCATCGGGGCCGTTACGGCTGAGGTATTGCATCGCGAGGGTGCAAAACTCATCTTGCTCGATCGCCCTGAAGACCGTGACGCTCTCGCGCGGGTGGCTGTCGATACCAACGCAGAAATGCTGTTACAAGATATCTCAGCGGCCGATGCGGGCGACAATATTGTTAGATTCATCAAAGAAAAATATAACGGCAAATTAGATTCGGTTATTCACAACGCAGGGGTTACCCGCGATAAAACCATGGGAAAGATGGATCAGGCCCGCTGGCAACAAGCTCTGAACATCAACCTGCGCTGTGTAGTCGAGATCACCGAGAAACTGGTTGATTCGGTATTGCAGCCAGGTGGGCGCATTCTGTGCACCTCATCAATTGCGGGTATTGCCGGCAACTTTGGCCAGACCAACTACGGGGCAGCCAAGGCCGGCCTGATAGGCTTTGTGCAGGCTGCAGCCGCGCCCCTGGCAGCAAAGGGCATAGCCATCAACGCAGTGGCCCCGGGCTTTATCGAAACCCGCATGACCGAGGCCATACCCTTTACCACCCGTGAAGCGGGCCGCCGCCTGTCGGCTCTGGCCCAGGGTGGCCTGCCCGAAGATGTGGGCCAGGCTGCCACCTTCTTATCTAGCGATGCCGCCAATGGTATTACCGGCCAGGTACTACGTATTTGTGGCGGCAATTTTCTCGGGGCATAAAACAAACGGAGAGTTAACATGACAGCATCAAAAAACAATCAAGTATCAAAAGACCGCGAAGCGGTCATCGTAGCCGGCGGGCGCACCCCCTTCGTTCGCTCGTTTGGCGACTACATGAAATTAGACACCATTGCCCTGGGCGCACAGGCCGTGAGCGGCCTGCTTACGAAAACCGGGCTTTCGCATAAAGAAATCGATGGCCTCTACTGGGGCGGTGTAGTACTGCCCAATGGCTACCCTAACATTGGGCGCGAAATCGCTCTCGACCTGGGCCTACCCCCAGAAATCGAAGCCTTCTCGGTAACCCGGGCCTGCTCTACTTCTTTATTAGCCATCACTCTGGCAGCTGCCGCCATTGAGCGGGGCGAGGCTGATGTGATCATTGCCGGCGGCGGTGATTCTACTTCAAATGCCGAAGTAGCCCTGCCCCGTAAGCTCATGCAAACCGTGGCCCCGGTGGCCATGAGCCGCAAGGCCGGCATTGGCGAATGGCTGGGGGTGGCGGCCCAGCTGGCACCCTTTACCGATATTCTACCGCAGCGGCCTTCTGTGCGAGAGCGCAGCACCGGCCAGCTTATGGGCGAGGCTGCTGAAGAAATGGCCCAGCGCAACGGTATCAGCCGTAAGGCTCAAGATGAATTTGCCGCCGCATCTCATCATAAGGCAGCGGCCGCGGTTGCCAGTGGTCGTTTTAAAGATGAGATCATTGCCGTTCAACAGGGCTCGAAGCATTACACAATAGACAATATCATTCGCGGCGACAGCAGCGTTGAAAAGCTGGCAAAGCTGCGCCCTGTTTTTGCCAAAAACGGCACCTTAACCGCAGGCAACTCAAGCACCCTTACTGACGGTGCGGCCTGCGTGATGGTGATGAGCCGGGCCAAGGCCCAGGCCCTTGGCTACACCCCGCTGGCCAAGTTTCGCAGCTGGAACTATATCGGCGTCGACCCACGCGACCAGATGCTCATTGGCCCAGCC
>CAZHLC010000520.1:0-3730 GCA_964532545.1 uncultured Leptospiraceae bacterium
TGAACTTGATCGCCCCTCGGGCCAGAGTGCCATTGTAATCGGCCTGATCAGCACGCTGATGCTTTCAACCATTGCCGGTGAAGGTGCCCGTCAAATGCTGAACCCGGCTGATATCGCCAGCCCTCTAAGAGTCGGGGTGGCCTCGCTCTACGAATCACTGCAGCTGAGTGATTCTGCTCTTACTCTACTCTTTCAGATTTCATGGTGGGTGCACATTGTTGCTGTATTTACCTTTATGGTATTTCTGCCTAAATCAAAACATGCTCACCTTCTCTGGGCCCCGGTTAACTTTTTTATGCTGCCTGGTGAGCCCAAAGGCGCGATTGCCTTTCTCGACACTGAAAATGCAGCTGTCTGGGGTGCTGCAAATGCACATGAATTTCACTGGAAGAACCTGTTAGACGGCCTTTCATGTATTGAGTGTGGTCGCTGTACTCTTGAATGCCCAGCCAATCGAACTGGTAAGGTACTGAACCCCAAACAAATCATGGTTGATATGAAACATGCCGTGATGGATCAAATGCCCATCTCGATCAAGGCCATGGCTGAAGGCAAATCAGACGAAGAAATGGCCCAGCTTGAGGGTGTGCGGGTAATCGATACCATGACCCCCCGTGAGGCTCTGTGGGCCTGTACAACCTGCTATGCCTGTGTTGAGGCCTGCCCTGTAGGCAATAACCAGGTCGATGCTATTATCAGCATGCGTCGCTCGCTGGTTCTTAATGAGGGTGCTCTGCCAAATGAGCTGCAGAATGCCCTGACTAATATGGAGAATCAGTCTAACCCCTGGGGCGTCGGTGCTCACAAGCGTGAAGAATGGGCCGAAGGCCTTGATATTAAAACCATGGCCCAGTACAAAGAAGCCGGTGAAAAACCCGATGTACTATTCTGGGTTGGCTGTGCCGGTGCTTTTGATGACCGCAATAAAAAGATTGCTCAATCATTTGCCAATATTCTGAATAAAGCAGATGTGAAGTTTGGCATTCTGGGCGCTGAAGAAAATTGTACTGGTGATTCGGCCCGTCGCGCTGGTAACGAATACCTTTACCAGACTCTGGCCCAGATGAACGTTGAAACCCTGAATAATTATGAGGTTAAGCAGATTGTAACTGCCTGCCCTCATTGTTTTAATACGCTGCAGAATGAGTATCCGCAGATGGGGGGTGAATACGAGGTGATTCATCACTCAACCTATCTAAACAACCTGATCAAAGGTAAAAAGGTTGAGGTAGATGCTGCCAAAATCGAAGAGATTGGCCAGGCAACCTATCACGACTCTTGTTATCTAGGGCGCTATAATGACAATTATAGCAGCCCCCGTGAGGTGGTTGCCGCAGCTACTGGTCAAACTGTACTTGAAGCTGAAGACCATCACAGTACTTCACTCTGCTGCGGGGCCGGTGGCGCCCAAATGTGGAAAGAAGAAGAAGAGGGTAATGACCGGGTGAACCTGAAGCGCACTGGCCAGCTTATGAATACCGGGGCCAGAACTATTGCTACGGCCTGCCCATTCTGCATTACCATGGTTGAAGATGGCGTCAAAGCGGCTGAAAAGCTTGATGACTACAATGTTCTTGATATTGCTGAGGTGATTGACCGGGCCAGCGGTGGTGCGGTTGTTACGGCCGCAGCACCCACTGAAGCGCCTGCCGCTACAGAGGCCCCCGCAGAAGCTGCCCCGGCACCCCAAGAGGCTACTGCAGCTGAGCAGACCACAGAAGGTGGTGGTGAGGGCGCCTCAGAAGAAGAACAAAAAGAAAGCCCGGTTTAATAACCGGGCTTCGCTTTAATCTTAGACTTTTAAAGAGCCTGACTATTCGTCTTCGTCTTCTTCAAGAAGGCTGTTCAGTGAGGCCAGCAGGGCATCTATAGGCACCCCATACCCCATACAAACCTGCTCGATTGTCTCTACTTCGTTAATACCACAGTGTGAGCAGCCACCAAGGTGGTAACTGGCCAATACAAGGCCCACTTCTGGGTGCAGCTGCAGCGCATCTGCAATGGTCATTTCTTTTACAAACTGGGGTTTTTCAGTAACTTCGGGCATTATTTACCTCAAAAAATATTAGTTCATCACATTAGTATACTAAATTTCGCCCTGCGGCCAAAAAACGTTACATACTGCTTAATGAGCCGGTTCGATAGCCATCAAGATCTATGCTGATATAATTGAAACCCAGGCTTTTCAGGCCCTCTGAGATCTTCTGGCGATAGGGGGGCTGAAGTGCACGCTCAATCTCAGTCTGGGCCAGCTCTATTCTGGCGACCCTGCCTTCATCATGAAAGCGCACTCTGAACTGGCTGAAACCAAGCTCAGCCAGAAGGTCTTCTGCTTTCTCAACCTGAGATAGACGCTTTTGATTAATAGCCACCCCCTGGGGAAACCGGCTGGCCAGGCAGGCCATAGCCGGTTTGCTGTAGGTAGAGAGTTTCATTTCTTTGCTGAGCTGGCGAATCTCGGCTTTGCTGAAACCGCAGTCTGCCAGCGGGCTGATCACCCCCCGCTCATCACCGGCTAGCTTGCCAGGGCGATGCCCCTTCAGGTCATCAGCATTGGTTCCGTCGGCAATAACTTCTATCTCGTATTCATCTGCCGCAGCGCTAAGACCATTGAACAGGTGTGATTTACAGAAATAGCAGCGGTTTTCAGGGTTACTATTATAACGATGATCGCTGAGTTCTTCAGTTTTTATGATGATATATTCAATATTATTGGTTTTGAGAAAGGTTGTCGCATCTTCAAGCTCACGCCGGGGCAATGAGGGTGACTCTCCGATGGCGGCAACAACCCGGCAGCTGGCCCGTTTATTGGCGTATTGCAAAAGAAAAGTTGAATCTACGCCGCCAGAGAAGGCAATCATCACACTCTGGTACGAAGAGAGCAGGGTGCTCAGCTGCTCACATTTTTTTTCAAGGGGCAGCTCAGTCGATAACATATGAGGCCGCCTGTGGGTTAACTTCTTCATAGAAGCTTTCAGCACCAAAGTGGTGTTCAATCTCGTAAATACGTGCAATGGTTTCAGCTACATCAGCGAAAGTTCGTCGTACCCCGAGATTTGCCAGCCGCGTGGGTTTAAATTGTCTGCTGAAAAACAGCACCGGCACATGTTCGCGGGTAAGGGCATTCTGTGAATCAACGTCAGAGCCGTGATCTGCTGTAATTATAAGTACATCATTGTTATTAAGAGAGCGCATCAGTCGGGGCAAAAGTATGTCAAGGTTCTCAATGTACTCTTGCATGGCCTCGGCATTTTTTGCCCGGGCTACCTCGCTGAAGCCTGTTAGATGGGTCAGCAACAGGCATTTACCATCTTCGCTGATATCTTCACGGGCCAGAGCAGAGGTGGTTTTGATCAGCTCAACATCGCTTTCGCCTTCTCGAATTTCAGTAAAGGCATCTTTACCAAAGTAAAAACCCAGATCACCAATGGCATAGGCAGGTATGCCCTTTTTTACTGCTGCATGCAGCAGAGTAGACTGGGGTGGCGCGATGAAAATATCGCGTGCCCCGGTGAATTCAAATTCGCCCGGTTCACCCTTGAAAGTTCGAAAAGTTGTTTTAAAAACTTCATTTTGATCAAGGTGTTTTTTCGCTGGCCGCAGTGCTATTTCAAGCTGGTCTAGAGAAAAATATTTTTCATGGGCTACAAAGCAGAGCTGAGAGTCATCGGTAAAGTATATGATGGGGTGGCCTGACTCGTAGTGCGATTGACCATATTCCATAAAAATA
>CAZHLC010000521.1:0-3721 GCA_964532545.1 uncultured Leptospiraceae bacterium
ACCAGTTTGTAAACCAGCAGAGCCTGCAGAATAATAATACCCGTCAGGGCCTTCAGCTGCCAGAAGGCCACCGTAGCCCAGACAATGGCAGCAATGCCAAGAGTCAGCTCAATGGCCTTGCGCCCTCTGAATGGTTTGCGCAGGTAATCAATTTCTGCATCAATCAACTCACCGGTATGGGCGAAATTCTTTTTCGGCGGGGGAAACCAGAACCATGAAGTTGTGACGCCGATAAAGCAGATCGAAATATACAGCCAATCATGCAGGTAGACCCCATAGAAAAAACCTACAAGAAAAAGCGGCCGCAGCACCCAGCTCAGGGGGTTCATCTGCCGTGCCAGAAACGTTGGTGGTATTTTATCTAGAATTGACATCGTTTGAACTATATCTTGTCAGGGAGGTAATTACCAGCGGGCCCTTTACCAGTAAAGCAGGGTATTTCTACTTATCAGGGTTTCTTATAAACAGTGTTACCCTCTGAATAACGGCCCTCAATCTTACCGTCAATGGCCAGCCCTCTGGGTTTGTTACTGCCACTATATTGGTACATGCTGCCTACCTTCTTGCCCTGACAGCCCGGGGTTGCTGAAAATTGCAGATTAACCAGCTGCTCTGCACTCATGGCAGGGCCTGCAATAAATATCAGTGAAACTGTGGTCAAAATGAAGGTTCGAATATTTGCCATCATCAATATAAGTGTATTATATCTCTGTTGTCGAGAATATTATGCAGCATACTGAGATAATCGATTTCTGGTTTAAAGAAATAGAAAAAGAAAAGTGGTTTAAAAAAGATGAGAGTTTTGATGAAACCCTGCGAACCCGCTTTGGCCAGACACACCAGATGGCCACCCACTGCGAACTGGCGCACTGGCGGCAGAGCCCCCAGGGGCGCCTGGCTGAGATTATTGTTTTAGACCAGTTCTCACGCAACCTCTATCGGGGCAGCGGCCTGGCCTTCGCCCATGACACCCTGGCCCTGGCACTGGCCCAGACTGCCGTAGCAGCCGGCGATGATCTCGAGTTAGAACCTGAACAACGGGCCTTTCTTTATATGCCCTATATGCACAGTGAATCAGCGGTTATTCACCAGCAGGCCTTGAAGCTCTTTGACCAGCCTGGCCTTGAAAACAATTACCAGTACGAACTTCGCCATAAAGAGATCATAGACCGATTTGGCCGCTACCCTCATAGAAATGAGGTTCTGGGCAGAAATACAACCCCAGAAGAAGCTGAATTTCTAAAACAGCCCGGCTCGTCATTCTAGGCTGCAGTATTTTCTATAGAGCTTTACAAACTGACTTTTTTGGCATTTTTGACTGCATTCTGGCAATTATAGCCTGTGGTGAGTGAATCAATGTTTAAAAAAATTCTATTTTTCTCTTTAATTGTATTTGTTCTATCTTATTGTTCGCGCAAAAGTGATAATAGCGACCTCAGCAAATTAACCTCAAGCTTTCAGCTGGTTAACGGCAATAAAATTTCAAATTTGAACACCGATGACTATAACCCAATTCTGGTTTTCTTTTCAGATGGTTCAGTTATGCTCTTTTTTGGCTCAAACCGCGACCCATCGACTGGCGGCGTTGCCAGCAATCCCAAACACAATATCTTCATGACCACCTCGGTAGCCCCGTACAGCGGCCAGGGTCCCCTGCCAAAATTTCAAATTCCCTACCCCATGCTTGATGGCAGCAGTGGCAATGCCAAACTTGATTACAACAAGCGCATTAATTTTTCAGCACTGCAGACTTCAGATCAACCTGTAGTCATCTTTACTGATCAAAGCAATCAGATTATCAAAATCAGCCAGAGCCTGGTTGCCACCAGTGGTGTCAGTTCAGGCTATGCCGTCTTTCAAGACCCCAGCAGCCAGCCTCACAAAGGCCGGGTTTTGGGCATCAAGATCGTTCCAGATCTTGAGCTTATATACCGCGACACCTTTGGCAAGGTTCAGGTGGCTGATGCTGCCAGCACTAACCCCAATGTCGAAATCAATAATCCTTTTATTGTGGCAGAAAGCCGTCTTACAGTATTTCCCCCCCAGGCTGCGGGTGGTGCACCCAATGCTTATTTCTTCTCTCACTGGGGGCCAGGGGGTACCGGGCCGTCAGGGGTATTTGCGGGCGTTGGCAACCAGCCTGAAGGCGAGCCATTTCCACTAAATGCGGCGCTGCTCGACGCGAACCTTGGTGTATCTTACCTGAGTGCTGGCATTGGCCCCTCGGGCGCAAATGGTGTTTTGACTTTCTCAGCCGGCAATGTTAACAATCTCAATGCTAATCAGAGTCTATTTGTTATAAAGAGCCATGATCTGCAGCAGCTCTGGGCGCTGCTCTTTGGTGGGGCGCCAGGCGGTACATTTGTTGATGACTTTACCCCCGATGAGATACCCGGTTTAATTTCATGGCACGATGCTTCTTTCATACCAGGTACCAGTGGCGCGCAGGTGCCCCTCTGGCTTGAAGTTATTAATGGCCTGCTGGCCAACCAGGGCACCGGCGGCAACCAGCCCCTTTATCAAGATCTTTTATCAATACCATTTGTGCTGCCATCTCTCAAGTTTGATGGTACCAACGATGTATTACCAGTGCCGTTAGCCCCAGTGGGCGGTTCAATTAGCGTGGGCACTGCCATTGCCGTTGTACAGTACAGTCAGGGAGCTACCTTCGGCGGCCCCGGTAGAGGTATCGTCGGTGATACCTCATCAAGCACCGAAACCCTGCTTGAAGGCGTCAGCTCAAACACCACCATTTTCTCGGGCATTGGCTCGGCACAGATTCGCATTAATGGCCACGTGCAGAATGACTTCAAACCCCTGAGCGTACCTAAAATTGTTGTAGCTCATGGCACACCCATCACCCTGAGTGCCCTGGGCATTGGTGATTCATCAAGCACGGCCAACACCTGGGGCGGTGAGATCAGCGAAGTGCTGCTCTATAACAGCAATCTAAGCGCGCCCCAGATTGCCATTCTTGAGAGTTATCTGTCAGAAAAATATAATATTCCCCTGTATGATTCTCTTCTGGTAGCAGCGGGCAACGCATCCCTGACAAACTGGTACCGTGGCGACCAGTTAATACCGGTTAACACCGGCGCAGCCATTACCAGCTGGCAAGATCTCAAGGGTGCAACCCCACAGTTACAAAATACCGTGGCCAGCCTTGAGATCGTGCCTAACAACATCGGCCAGCCGGTGCCAGTGGCCAGCTTCAGCTCGGGGGCCATGGTTCCCTCTGGTACTAATGCGGCCTTTGACTATAACCTGAATAACACCACAATCTTTCTGGTAGTGGCCCCAGACAGCGGCTCTACCGGCGCAGGCCCCCAGACGATCTTTCAAGATACTGATGGGGCCGGCAGTGAGGGCATTACCGTAAAGCTCGATAGCTCGGGCGGGGCCCCCTACAACCAGATCGCTGTGCAGACCGATGCCGGCACTTTTTACCGGGGTTCAATACCCGAAGACCAATTCAGCCTCATTATCGTTGAGTCTACGGCTGGCGGCATTACCACCTTTCAAGACGGCAATCTGCTGAGCCCTGCTGGCTCGGCAGCCACCGCTAACTCAACCAATAACGTGGTTTACATAGGCAGCGACAACGGCAACGCAACGAACTTCAATGGCAGCATTGCAGAGATTGTAGTCTACGGCGGCGGGGCTCTGACTGCACCCCAGCGAGATAACGTAGCCTGCTATCTGGGGGCCCGCTACGGTATTG
>CAZHLC010000522.1:0-3715 GCA_964532545.1 uncultured Leptospiraceae bacterium
TAGAAGCATTATCAAGAAAGGGATCTGCCAGACGCTCAATGGCGGCCCCCAGGGTATTCATCTGGGTCTTGGTGTCGGGCCCCTTGGTTACTAAAACAGAAATGATTTCTTCAGCGCCGAGTGCCACTGCCGCCGCCAGCGGAGTATTTACCAGCACCCCACCATCCCACAACAACCGATGGCCCACCTGTATGGGGTTAAACAGAATGGGAATGGCAGCCGAAGCCATGATCATATCGACGGTGATATGCTCTACCACCTGATAACTGTCTGAAACAGCATGTTTGGGTTTGAAATTAACATAGCGTACCACCTGGCCAGTGTTAACATCAACGGTATTGATGGCAAGGCGGTGACCATTGGTGGGAACCTTTTCGCCACCGAAGGCCTCAATGAAGCGTTCACGGGTTTTTTCAATGCTGGCCAGATAGGCCTCGTTAATATTCTGCAGAAAGCGGCTTACAATATCATAGCGGGTCGCCAGCAAATGTTCAACAATCATGGCTGGTACACTGCCGAGATCATAGGGAAAATGATTCTGCAGCCTGGTAACAATCGCCTGAAAGTCATTGATGCCGTTTTTTACCAGCCAGAAGGGCTCGTTGATCACCGTTGAAACAAGGGCTTCGATGGCAGATGAAAAAAAGCGGGTACTGACACGCACCGGCGGGTCGTCAGTGAGACTCAACCAGAAGTCTAACATCTCTTGCGGCGTTTTGCCAGCGGCAATCAGTGAACTGTTGATTGAACCGGCTGAAGTTCCGCTTAAAATGAACTTGCGGCCTCTAAACATGGGGTGGTCATACAGGTGCTTCCATACTCCTACCTGAAAGGCACCGCGGGCACCACCACCAGAGAATACAATACCGGTACTGTGATCTGAACGAGACATAACATTTAAAACATTGTCGCTCACCCCTGGCGTCAAATATTTTTTAGCTCTTGACCCGAAGGTTATGCGCTGATTTATTGTTTGGGTGCGGGCTGCAAAAATACTGCTGTCTTTTGTTCTGCTGTCTGGTTGCCGCGAGAAAACCACCGCGCTTGACGGGTTACCGGGCGACATTCTAAAGTTAAAAGATGGTAAACTCAAAGTTCACCCCATCGAGCACGGCACCTTTGGTCTGGCCACAGCAGATATTGTGATTTATATTGACCCGGTAGGTGGTGCAGAACGGTTCAGCAAATTGCCACCAGCCGATCTGGTGCTGGTTACTGATATACATGGTGACCACCTCGATGCCGCGACTCTGAAAACTTTCAACAAAAGTAGAATTATTGGCCCCAGGGTTGTGGCAGACAAACTTGACTTTAAAATTGAAATCCTGGGCAACGGCAAATCAACCACCTTCGAAGATATCACCATAAAAGCTCTACCAATGTATAATCTGACAAAGAGCCGCCTTGAGCGTCACGTGAAGGGCCGGGGCAACGGCTACCTGCTGACTATGGGCGGCAGTCGTATCTATATTTCAGGAGATACGGAAGATATTCCTGAAATGCGTTCTCTTAAGAATATCAGAGCTGCCTTTATCTGTATGAATCTACCCTATACCATGACGGTTGAGCAGGCCGCATCAGCTGTGAATGAGTTCAAACCAGAGGTGGTATACCCGTTTCATTATCGCGGCAAAGATGGTTTCAGTGATGTTAAAAAATTTCGTGACCTGGTTGCAGCAGTAAACCTTGATACCGATGTGCGCATGCTCGACTGGTACCGCGAGAAAAAAGAGAATAACGAATGAGTATAAACACTGACTTTTATGAATATCCCAAACCGGCAGGTTATATTCAGGCTGCCGATGGCACAACCCTGGCCTACTTCGAATATGGCACAGAAAATGAAGGCGTACCTATCTTCATCTTGAATGGGTTTTCGTGCTGCCAGCCCAATCTGAAACACCTGATCGATGGTCTAACCACCAAATACCGAGTGATTACCTACGACTACAAGGGCCACGGTCTGTCACAGAACCCGCAAGATATGCAGCATATTAACTTCGAGGGTTTTATTGATGATGCCCAGCGGGTTTTGCAGGCCACCAAGACTGAGCGGGCCATCTTCATCGGCTACAGCATGGGTGCGCAGCTGATGCTTGAATATGGTTTTCAAAACCCTTCTGTGCCGGTCGCCATGATTTCACTTATGGGAACTATGGGCCGGGTCTTCGACAATTTTCTTAATACAGACATTCTGGCCCGGGGCATACCCTATCTCTACTGGGGGTTAGAGAACTTCTCAGATGCCTACCAGACAGTCTGGAACCTCATCATGAAAACACCCTTCGAATTGCGCTTCAGGGCCAGCAGCAGAATTTTTATTGATGGGCCAAACTGCGACCCTGAAGATATCAGGCCGTTTCTTGATCAACTGGCCCACCTCGATGTGCGCCTGCTGGTACAAATGGCTTATGAAATGCATAATCACAGCACCCTGAATTATTTATCACGTATCGAAACCCCGGCTCTGTTTCTTGCCGGTGAACACGATCTGTTTGCGCCCCTGCGCTGTTCAGAAGAGGCAACAGAGTTAATGCCCAATGCAGAGCTGGTGGTCATACCCGGCGGCTCACATAACGCGAACCTTGAACGCCATGAGTTTATTACCGAAGAAACCCATAAATTCTTAGATAAAACTCTGAGCAACAAGACCGTGGCTGGCTCTGCATAATTCTGCTTGACCCGCCTGTAACCAACTGCAGCTTTTAACCATGTCTGATGATAAAAGGCGTGCTGTGAGAGCCTGGTTGTACCTCGACATTGATAAGGTGCGCGAGCAGCTGATGCTGATCGACGATTCTTATGGCACCTGTGCCAACTGTAAACATCTCGGCCTCAGCTATGCAAAAGACAGAACATGCCCTGGCTGCGGTACAACTTTTAAATATGCCGCGACCAAACTGAAAAAACCGGCTGAGGTTGCTAAAATAGCACAGCGTATTATGAATCAAGATATTCCCCTGCAGCTGATTGACCGTGATGACATTGAACGGGGCAGCGCCAAAGACGCAGTCAGCGACCTGTTTAAATGAAACAAAAACGACTATGGGAAGGTGCCTTCGCTTTTGGCCAGTTTCTACTGTTTCATGAATATGAGAAGGGTGAAGATGGCCGGCCGCGCTATCGAGACTGGGCAGCCTATCCCTTGAAAGGCAACGAAGACCTGCCATATTTAAAGCGCCCCAACGGTGAAATTATCGAGCGGGCCAAGAACATGCGTGAACTGAAGAAAAAGCTGACCCAATGAAAGAAGGTACCCAGCGCACCCAGATCAAGGCAGGTCTTCGTGTTGCCATTGTATTAAAAAAAGATCAGCGCTCGGGCAATCTAACCGAAGGCACAGTGAAAGACATTTTAACCAAATCAGGTTTTCACCCCCACGGCATTAAAGTACGCCTCGATGATGGTCAGGTAGGCCGGGTAAAACAAATCTACGGATAAGCCTTGGCAAAGAAACAGAAGAACTCTAAACCTCTGGTTATCATATACAACCCCGCATCGGGCAAGGGCCGCGGTGCCGAATGCGCTCGATTGTTTGCTGAGCAGGCCCAGAAAGAGCTGGCGGCAGAAGTAAGGTTGAGACCTACCAGTTCACTGCCAGACCTATTAGAAGCGGCACAGAGCCTGAAGCCTACAAAAGAGATTGGGGTGTTTATCGGCGGTGATGGCACCCTGTGCCAGTGCTTGCAGGGTATGTTTTTAAACAGACAATTTG
>CAZHLC010000523.1:0-3704 GCA_964532545.1 uncultured Leptospiraceae bacterium
TGTGAAGTATGATAGCGCCGGCCCCGCGTATGCTGCACTGGCTGTCGCGCTGCTGACTTTGCCAGAGCTCCATAAACAGGTGTCGCTGCTAAGGTTTGCACTGCTGGTCGCTACGCAGATCTCATAGGCAGACTGGGTATCAGCCACCGAGTTAATCGTCTCGTCGTTGAAATTCCACGTAAAGGTGGGGGTTAATGATGTAGTAAGAGCCGGTGTGCCAGTATTACCATCTACCTGAAAACCTGAAGTTGTTGGGTCATTGGGTATGGTGTTGTTGCCTGCATTGGTCACTGTGGCCCCTGACACAATCACCGTTCTATTGTTGGCCTGGCGATCTAAAGTTACATTTGTATTGGTCGTAAGCGCACTGGTAACCACCATATTATTACCGCTGATTCGGTATGTGCGGGCCCCGGCGGCCTGAAAGACCACAGTATGAAAGTCGCCGTTGCCAACGGTACCCGGGTCTATGGTGGCAGTTGCAGCAGTAGCATTAAAAGTCACAGTTGATGTTGAATAGTTTACCGTACCACCTGTCTTGCTGTAATTACCCCTGATTTCAAGGCTGCGGGGTGTACCATCAGTGGTTGAGAAGGTTCCGGCACCCGATTTGCTGAAGTTTGTTGTCGTTGCATTTGCCGTCAGACGCACTGTACCCCCGCCATTAGTAATAGTAAGGTTTGCGGGTACCGCGTTACCAAGGTTAAGGTCACGGGTGCCAGAGGCCGCATTCATATTGATGGTTTCAGAACCGCTTGAGGTGTAAGTACCCCCACTGGTGAAGGTCAGGTTCTGAGTCACATTTACTGAACCATTACCTGTGAATGTCAGGGTTGCATTATCTTTTGAATAATTGGTGGTTACGTTAACCTGCCCAGTGCTGACGGTGACAGTGCCACCAGTCTGGTTAATGTTGCCGTCTATATTGAGGGTAGCACCATCGACATTGAGGGTTTCGCCGGCCCCGAGATTCAGAGTCGCGGCAAAAATGTTGCCCAGATAAGACAGGCCAAGGCAGAGAACGATTACCCTGAAAACCATCATGTTATATTATGTTCTTAGACAGCATAAGAGGTCAAATGATTACCAAAAAAAAGGCAGCCCCTGGCTGCCTTTTTTGATCTTATAGCTGTATTCTGCCCTCGCTTATTTATCAAAGAGCTTTGGCAGAGGCGATTTACTTTTGAAATCTTTTTTGCTGATCACCTGCTTACCCTTGGTAGTGATAATTTCGTACTTATCACCTTTCTCTTTGATGGCACCTACGTAGGTTGGGCCACTATGGGTACGAATCATGTAGAGCTTTTTAAACTTCTTCTTGATGGCCACCAGCGAATCGAGGCTTTCTTCTTTTTCTTTGATGGTCATGAACTTCTCAACTGACTTGGGAACTTCAATGGGTGCTACGATAATGTTCTGTTTAACCTGTTTTTCGAGGGCACTGTTATCAATATTTGTGTTATCTACAGTGGCTTCATCAGTAGTCTCGTCAGTTGCTTCATCAGTTGCAGCTTCATCTTCTTTCTCTTCTTTAATCTCTGCAAACTTTACAGTATCAAGTGCAGCCATTTTCTTCTGAGAAAGCTTTGAGATAGGCTTTGGCTTTTTAATAACCTGCTTTTTAGTGACAGTTGTGGTATGTTTATCAACCAAGGTAACTTTTTGACCTTTTTTGTTAGCAACCTCAACCCTGCCATGTAACAGCGATATCTTGCTTTTCTTTTTTGTTACGTACACATTAAACGAGGTACCGCGCACACCCGCAACAGCGGTTGGCGTGGTTACCGAATAATCAGCCTTACCTTTGATAATTTTGTGAAAAGTAGAGCCCTTTTGCTGAATGACGTTAAGCGCTGTCTTGTTATTCTTCTTGGCAATCGCCTGCAGGTTAACAGTGGTTTTGGCTTTGATAACCATTAAGGCATTCTTTTGAAACTGAACAACAGCAGTTGAATTAGCACCCGAAACAATGGTATCATTCTGGGTGACCTTACTGCCGATACGCGCTTTCACATCATTAATGGTTACTTTACCTTTCACGAAGGTGACCACCCCGTAAGCTTTACGCGCTTTTTTCTGTGTCTCAGGGGTGCAAGCGGCTAGCAGTACCACCAGACCTACCATGAAACTTATTTTTGAAGCAGACATACAAATTCTCCTTGAGCGTGGTTCACAGAGTACATATTGACCTTTTTATGCATCTATACCTAGATGACGCAATATGTTTGACCTCGCTCTCAAAAATTGTAAACTTTTTTACAACCTGAAGCACTGATTTTGATTTGACAGTGTTCAGCAACAAAGAGCTGATAACATCAAAATCGGCCCTAATATGGAATTTTCGGAGTTATTATCTGGCTGTAAAGCAAAAGATGAAAACGCTTTTGCTGAATTTGTAAAACGATACTCGCCTTTAATATTATATAATATCCGAAAAAAACTCTCGCTTGATACAGATCATGAAGACATTTGCCAGCAGATTCTGCTGAAATTCTATCAAAAGAACCTATTCGAACGTTTTCGCGGTGAAAATGAAAGCGAATTCAAGGCCTACCTCATTAGAATCAGTATAAACACGGTGTTTGACTGGGTTAAGGCACGCCGAGACAATGTTGTTTCTATAGATACAAGTGATGATAAGTATCTCACAATTGATTATGATCCGCTTAAAGAGGTATTAGATGCTGAGGTAAAGGCTGATTTGCAGCAGGCCGTGGCCGAATTGCCTCTCAAATACCGTGATGTGATTAACCTGAGGCTTCTTGATTATAGCAATCAAGAGATAGCAGACATCTTAGGCCGGCCAAAGAGCACGGTTGAGACGTGGTTTTCACGTGGTTGTCAACTTTTGAAAGAAAAAATTTCTAATTTTGAGAGTAAAACTGTCTAATTGCCGTCATAAAGAGTATAAGATGCCAGAAGAAAAAGAAAATCTGAGTTATTCTGAAAAAGACAGCTTTATCGAAGATACCCGGCGGGCTGATCATGAAGAAACACCGCTGGCTGAGCGAATCGCTGCCAGCCGTGAGAACTATGAAGATGTCTTGATGCTGAGACTGGCCCAGTATCAAAGCTCAGTAGTTTCAGGTGCCGGGCTCTCTGACATCGGCACTATAAAGGTTATGACCCAGCTCGACGATGAGCCTGGGCCCGGCAACAAAGGTAAGCTTGCCGGCATCATCTCAGCGGTATCAGCGGGTATTGCAGCTGTAATCATCGCTGGTGTAATGCTGGTGAAACCGGGTGAGCAAATCGCACCCCAGCCTCTGGCCGCCCTAACCTTCAGCAAAGGTACGGTACTGGTCAATAAACAGAAGGTTCGGGTAGGCCAATCGCTGCAGAAAGGCGACATTATAGAAACCAAATCAAAATCACTTGCCATCATTCAAATTGAAAATGCGGCCCTGGTTACATTGCGCTCTAAAACCCGGGTTGAGCTGAGCAAACTTTTTTATGATAAGGGCCAGAAGCTGATAAGCGAGATTAAGCAGAAAAAGGGTTATAGCTTTCACAAGGTTACCACCAAGGGCACTGATTACCAGGTGAAATTACCTACTGCGGTTGCGGGCGTGCGTGGTACCTTTTTCTCGGTACGCATGAAGAAAAACAAGCTTGGTATTAAACTACTTGAGGGGCAACTGGTGGCCACCCCGGTGCGCAAGGGCAAGGTGCTCACCAAAAAACAGATTACCCTGAAGGCCAAG
>CAZHLC010000524.1:0-3699 GCA_964532545.1 uncultured Leptospiraceae bacterium
AGCTTTATCGCCAGAGTTTTTCAAAGGGGCTACTCGCTCGAGCCACTCTGGGCAACACCAACTGGCGCAAGCTTTCTAAAACAGAGCGTCAGAAATTCTCTAATAAGTTTTCAGATTTTATCTTTCTGTTTTATGCCAGCCGCATAGACCAGTATGACCCGCGTACCAGAATGATGATCAGAGATGCGCAGCAGAAAGGTAAGTATGGCCGGGTAAAAACTCTAATGCGCACTAAAACCGGCAAGTTTGAGATTAACTACCGGCTTATTCGCCAGGGTAACAATTGGAAAATCTTTGACGTTGCTGTTGAAGGCGTTCGCATAAGCCGCACATACCGTTCGCAATTTGCTGACATTCTCAATCGTGGTAAGTACCCCGATGTTGATAAGGCTCTAGATAAGCTGATCGCTAAATACAATAAAAAGTAGTCTCTAAAAAACACTTGCGCCAATAACTATTTTGGCGCAGAGTGTTTGGTGCCCCTCGAACCCAGATTAGCTAAACTCTTCGAAGATTTTGAACAGGCTGAGCTGGGTTTTCTTGAAAAGCTCTCTGTTGAAGATCAGGCTGACCTTGCTGCCCTGATCAACCGGCGCATCGATAAAGAAGGCGGGCCTCTCTTTCAAACTATGGCTGTGGCCTCGGGTGTGCTGCCCAACTTTCTCAAAATTAAAATGGCGCAAGACATGCTGGGCCCCCGCATGGTTGCCAAGATGACCTCGTATATTCCAGCGAAGCAGGCGGTGCAGATTGCCCGTGGTATGAAAACTGAATTTCTGGCAGAGGTTGCGGTTCACCAAGAGCCTGAGAAGGTGGTCGAGGTTGTTGAGGGTTCACCCGATGATCTGCTGCTCAAGATTTCGCGGGTGCTGGCCAGCCGTGGTAATTATGAGGTACTGGCTTCGTTTGCTGACCACATCTCACCGGCCAAGCTCAAGCTGCTGGGTGAAAAACTGGGTGACCTGCATGCCCTGGTTGAAGTAGCTAATCATATGAAGAGCGCTGACCGTATGATTGAAACTGCGGTTCAGTTTTCTGATTCACATCTGCTGCAGCTGATGAAATCAATTTCTGATCTTGAGTACTATGAGCTGGCAGCCCGGGTGGGCCAGCGCCTTGATGTGAACCGCCAGGTAAATATGCTCAATGAACTTGAAAATGCTGAGGCAGCCAGGTTAGCGGCTCACTATGACCCTGAGATTGTTGCCAAAATTGTAGGCCAGGTTGAGGTTGAAGAAGTGGTTAATATTGCTCTGCTCATGCAGCCAGAGGTTCTGGGTAAGCTGTTCAACTTTCTACCCATTGAGACCATTAACAAAGTCATACCCTATCTAGATTCTGAAATCATTCTGAAGTCATTGCCTCATGTTAACATGAAGAAGATTGAGAACAACTGGCAGAGCCTCAGTGGCCAGGTCGAGGGTATGCTCTCTAAACTTGCTGAGCAATATGACCCTTTAAAAGCGTTAATGAAGGGGCTTGGGCTTTGAAAAAGCTTCTACCTCTGCTGTTCTTGCTGGTGGCCTGCGGTGGGCCGGCAGTCGATGATGACATGAAGAAGTTTATGAAAGAGTTTGGCAGCCGTGATAAGATTGCCGATGCCCTTAAAAATTTCGGCGCACCAGATTTAACCACAGATGATATTGAACTCTTTGATCTCAAAAGCCCCAGGGTGGTTGAAGCTGATGATAAAGATGGCAGCCGCTGCTATACTCTTGAGGCCGAGTCTGGTTTGATGATACGCAGCTATGTGATCTGCTGGTTAAAAGGTCAGATTATCTCTATAACCGACCAGGGTATGCGTTAACCCTGGCCAGTGGCCAGCATATAAAGAGCCTGCCCCAGACCCACCAGTGAGCCTAACACGGCCCCAATGAGAATCAGAATATACTCATCTTCTTGAAAAGCAGAGCGCAGAATTGGCTCAAACTCTTCGGGGGGCAGCTTGCTCATGCGGTCATACATCATTCGCTCAACGTTGAGAGCCCGGCCCATATATTTTTCAAGTTTTGAAGAAGCCCCAGCCATAGCGTTAATGGTTTCTTCGAGCACCTGCTTTTTGATTTCTTCAAACCTGTCATTGTGCAGACTGGCATCAATGTTACCATCTCCCTTGAATTCGTTTTCAAGGCCATGCTGTACGGCCTCAAACACCCGGCGGGCTGCACGGCGGTAGAGAATCTCTTCCATCAGGTTGCGGGGGGTGAGTATGTCATTGGCAAACATGCCGCAGTATTTTTTGGCCACTTCGTCTTGGCGCTTTAAAAAGAGGCCATGGTAGGTTACAAACATGATTTTTTTAGGGTACAGTGGCCTGAAGATCATGGTCAGGGCCAGCCAGTTTGTTACATAGCCAACGATCACACCCTGTATGGGCAATGTCCACCAAATGGGGAACAAATGCCACAGGCCCATTTGCACCAGGCCCAGTAGAAAACCAAAGTAGAGGCCGCTTTTTTCAATAAATTTAAATTCGGTTGAACCAACTTCTTGAAAAATATCAACCAGTCGTTTTACGTTTTTGCCCGTAAGGCCCTTTAGTACGAAGTTTTTAAAATTGAATATTTTTGAGATATTATCACGCATCTGCTGGGCAATGGTTTTGACTGCATGGCCGCTCTCTTTATGGGCATGTTCAATAATGTGGGCCCGGGCCTCAGCGGTCAGCTTGTCTTTGCCGATACCTACACCTGCGGCGATCTCATCAACCATGGCGGGTACGTGTTCATCTAATGTGGGTTGAAACTCTTTTTCAAGTGCCTCAGGGTCGACCTTACTGAAGAATTCATCGAGCTTGATGAGGCGCTCGGTAATCATGTTCACCGATTTAAGAGCCAGGTGTTTGGCCTTGCGCGGTACGATACCCTGCCAGCCAAGAAATGGCGGTATACCCCAGAATTTAAGGGGGTAGAAGGTCATTTTCAGGGCTACTACGTTGGTCATCCAGCCAACGAAGCCATAGGTCAGGGGCATCATAAAGATACCAATCAGGGTCGCGTTTTCTTTTAACCATTCCATAGCATTCCAACCTTACGATCGTGTTTTAAAGGCAAATCACTATTTCTTGCCTAATGCAGATAGCATGTCACCGCTATCTGAGAAATACCCTGAGTCAGAAATTCCCCGGCTTTTGGGGGAACCTTTTCGCACCTTAACCATCTTCTTGAAAAAAGATGGTGCAGAGCACCAGAGGTTAAAAGCTGACAGGCCTGTCAAATTATTTTGAATCGAACTAGAGGCGCCAGTTGTCGTCAAATACTCTGTCAGGTTTCTTGAAAGACAACCTGCAGGGGGAGAAAGTATGCAAAAAATCAAATATCTTGTTTTCATCGCATTGTTCGCTGCTACTGCTCTACCAGCTCAAGCGCTGATTTTCTTTGAGCCTGGTATAGGTTACCAGCTTAACACTTTGAAACAGAAACACGGTACTACTGACGGTGTTACCGACAAAGAGCTCAGCGCCAAGCTGAATGGGCTGGCCATTGATGTGAAGGCCGGGGTCGATGTGCCCTTCGTTTATTTCGGGCCATATTTGAACCTGGCTTTTCCTGGTATATCGACCAGCAATGGCTGGGCCCAGCTCAGCCCCGAGGTGAGTTCGCCTCTGATGGTAGCGGCTGGTGTGATGGTAGGGGTGAAGGTTCCGGTAGTACCATTAAAGGCATGGGTGGGTTATCAGTTGGTGAATGAAATCTCTTT
>CAZHLC010000525.1:0-3695 GCA_964532545.1 uncultured Leptospiraceae bacterium
AAAAAACATTTGAGAAGGCCAAGAAGCAGGGCAAGAGCGCCTCGCTGCTGACCCAGAGTCGGCCCAATGTGTTTACCATGAATGTGGCTAACATCATGCCTGGTGATACCATTGTGCTCACCATGAAGTACACCGAGCTGCTGGTGCCTGAAGAGGCCACCTATGGCTTTGATTTTCCCACGGTGGTGGGGCCGCGCTATTCAGAAAGCAAAAAGACTGAAGCAAAAGAAGACGAACAGTTTGTAGATACACCCTATCTCAAAGAGGGGCAGCGGCCTAAAGCCCCGGTTGATATCAGGGTGTCGGTCTCAGCACCCATGCCCATTGATTTGGTTGAGGTTGATAGCCATGAGGTAACTCTGCTGCGCGAGAGCGAGAAGCTGGTGCGCCTTGAGTTTGCCAACGAGGCCCAGCAGCTGAGAGCCAAAGATTACATTCTAAAATACAAATTGGCCGGTGAACAGATTCAAGCAGGCCTGATGCTCTATGAACATAAAAAAGAGAAGTTCTTTCTGTTTATGGCCGAACCACCGGCCAGAGTCAACAGCGAGGTGGTTCCGCCCCGTGAATACATCTTTGTTGTCGATGTTTCAGGTTCGATGCATGGCTTTCCCCTTGATGTCTCAAAAAAACTGATGCGCAAACTGCTGGGTGGGCTGCGGGCCTATGACAAGTTCAATATCATTCTGTTTGCTGCTGACTCTGAGGCCTTCAGCGATCAACCTGTGGCGGCCACCCCTGAGAATATCGATGCGGCTCTGGGTATTCTGGGTAACAAACGTGGTGGGGGCGGCACCCGCTTAAAAAATGCGGTTAGCCGGGCCCTCAATATGCAGTACGACCAGAAAACCTCACGCTCAATCGTGGTTGTCACCGACGGATATATTTCGGCCGAGCAGTCAGTGTTTGAGCTGGTAGATAAGAATCTGGGCAAAGCCAATTTATTCTGTTTTGGTATTGGCTCTTCAGTCAACCGTTACCTCATCAAGGGGCTGGCCCGGGCGGGCCGGGGCAAACCCTTTATCATCACCAAAGGCGATGAAGCTGAGCCCACAGCTGAGAAGTTTCACGACTATATTGCCAACCCGCTACTAACCAGTATTGAAGTTTTCTTTGAAAAATTTAATGCCTATGATGTTGAGCCTAAACAGGTGCCCGATCTGTTTGCCCAGCGACCCATCGTTATTCACGGTAAATACCGGGGGCAGCCTGCCGGCAAAATTTTGCTCGAAGGCCATAATGGGGCAGGCAAGTTCAGCCAGGCCCTTGATCTGGCCCAGTTGAAACCCCTGAAAGAAAACAGTGCCCTGCGCTATCTCTGGGCCCGCAAAAAGCTTGAGCGCCTTTCAGACTATAATGTTTCACCGCAA
The DNA here is from genome assembly GCA_964532545.1 of uncultured Leptospiraceae bacterium. GTDB lineage: Bacteria > Spirochaetota > Leptospiria > Turneriellales > CAZHLC01 > CAZHLC01. Next base: position 1,371 of record CAZHLC010000525.1, read on the forward strand.
ACCTCAGGGGTGAAGAAAAAGATTATTAAGCTGGGTCTCAAGTACAATCTGCTGACCAAGTACACGGCCTTTGTGGCGGTTGATAAAACGAAACGAAACCACAGCAAACAAGCCAAGAACGTGAAGCAGCCATTGGCTATGCCCGAGGGGGTGTCGAACTACGCCGTGGGCAGCGAGCCCGAATTAATTGTGCTGGTGCTGCTGGCCCTGCTGCTACTTGGCTGGTTGCAGCTGCGTGAGAGGGTAGCGCTGTGATTTGGCCGCGCTATCTTTTACTGAGTCTGGCCATGGTTCTGGCCTATCTACTCAAAGCCCATTTCAGCACTGCTACGGTCGAAGAGCTGCATTATATTCTGGCGCCCACCACTTCTGTGGTCGAGTTTCTAACGGCCCAGAAATTCAGCTTTCTCAAAGATGTAGGATATATGAACCCTGAACAGACTTTTGCCATTGCCAAGCCATGCTCGGGGCTGAACTTTTTTATCACCGCCACCTTGATGCTGCTGTTCTTATACCTGCGGGGCAGTTGGCCGCAATTGCTGGGTAAGATGCTGCTGGTGGTTCTCTGCACCTTTGTGTTCACCGTGTGGCTCAACGCTGGCCGTATTATTATGGCCATGGTTCTGCACAGCAATATCGAGTGGTTTGAGATGAGCTTTGCGCGGCTACACCATATTCAGGGCATTGTGGTGTATTTTGCCGCCCTGGTTGGTCTCTATAGCATCACAAGCCGCCTCAAGCAGCGCGAGGTGGCACTGTGAAGAAGGTAATGGTTCCGGCGATCTGGTATCTGGGGGCCACCATCATGGTGCCCCTGCTCAGCAAGGGTTTTGAGATTATTGATACCCAGTTTGGTCTGCATGCTCTGCTGATTTTTCTGGTGATACTGGGGTTCGCCTGTTCGAGTCTGGTAATACGGTTCTTCTTTAGAAGAACGGGGTGAAAAAACAAGATACACAGGATATTCAGGATGTGCACGATAGGGTGATGGCGGTGGTCGAATGATACTTAAGCGTCACTCTGAGCGCTGCGAAGAGTCTCTGAATACGAGCTAGCAGGCTTTTGAACTGTCGAGGCCCTTGTACTCTCTGAATCAGAGACTCTTCGGCCTTTGGCCTCAGAGTGACATCTTACCATTAAGATCCTGTTAATCCTTATCATCCTGTTGATCTTGTTTTTTCCTCTCTGTTTTATAGAGAAGATTTTTATGCTTCACACATAAGCTAACCGCGGGTTAAAATCACCGCGGCCCTGGGGGGTGAGATCAAGCAGGTTGTACACCGGCCAGAGCAGGTCGACATGGCGGGGGTGCTGGCCTTCGTCTGATGGCGCATAGAGCAATTCGGTGCCATAGGTGTGGTATATTTTACCATTGTCTTTTTTAAAAACATTCAGCATGGGCCACTGGCCGCCGTTTTCATCTTCTGCAAGATAGTCGGTGTTGTAGCCGTTATTCTCTGATGAGAACAGGCGCAGGTTCTGCCAACCGCGCTGGGCCGCGAATTCTTTGATGCGGCTTATAGGTGACTTGGCTACGATGGCCAGTGACACCTGTTGCTCAAGGTGGGGGGCTGTGCCATCGAAACCGTCAATAATCGAGGTGCAAGAAGGGCAGGCGCTGGGCATGTTGGGCCCGAACATAAAGCTGTAAATAATCAGCGAGTTGTGGCCTGGGCGAAACAGCTCGGCCAGTGAAACAGCAGCGCCATGGTCGGCCACAAAAGTATAATCTGCAACTTCACTGCCCGGGGGCAGGGCGCGGCGCAGGGCGGCTACCTGTTCAATCTGGCGACGTAGTTCAATTTCGGCCTGCAACAGCTCATCGCGTTTTTTGCGGTATTCTTTATTTTCATGGGGAAATCGTTTTGTATGCATTATAGTATCCCCCTGAAAAATACTGGCCCAGACGCAAGACGTATTTTCGAATTTGAATTCTTTCTTGACCGTATCTTCAGCTACCCTGATAATATTTCTTTCACCATGACCGAAGCCTATACCAGCCACTGGATGAAGGGGCGCTTGCCCGCTGAAAAAGCCCTGCCTGAAGGTTTGCGCACCCAGGCATTGGTGGTGGGTGCCGGCTATAGCGGTCTTTCTTGTGCCCTCGCTTTGAAACAGGGCGGTCTCGATGTGGTGGTGATTGATGCCCACTATGTGGGTTATGGCGCCAGTGGGCGCAATGCGGGTCATTTGACCCCCACTATAGGCAAAGACCTGCCTTCTTTGTTAATGATGTTTGGTGAGAAAAAAGCCCGTGAGCTGGTGAACCTGGCTGATGAGGCGGTTGCCTTCACTGAGGGGGTAATCAACCAGCACAAGATTAAC
>CAZHLC010000526.1:0-3685 GCA_964532545.1 uncultured Leptospiraceae bacterium
AAATGGAAATACTTCTGATGCTCTTGCATTTCTGAGGTGATGACAATCTCGGGCAGGCGCTGAAAGGCATCATCAAAACTGCCAGCTACCACGCTGGGGCTTTCTACCAGAAAGTTCACCTCATTGAGCAGGCTATGGGTAATCAAGGCCTTGCCGCCGGTTTTCTCGGCAACCTTCTGCAGATCTTTTTCGATAGCTGCCCGCCGCTCGGCTGGCCTTACCAGCACCTTCTTCTTCTTCAGTTCACTCACATAGGCAGAAGCGTTCTCAAGAGCAAAATCAGGCTGACCGTAACCACCCGAGAGTTTGCGGGCCGCAGGTATAGCATCTAGGCGCCCCTCATAACCGCTGGGTTTTAACAGTTTCGTGCCATATTGCAGATAGTATTGCAGAATGGGGCGGGCATACTGAATATCACCATCACCCCAGCGCATGGTTTTCGCAAACTTTAAGCCGAAGACCAGCTCTTCTAATATGGTATAGATAATCTCACCCACGGGCTGGCCACCAACCGCACGCTCAGCAAAGGCATATTCTGTTTTGCCCAGGGCCTTGAACTCAACTTCAGCAGGTGTAACGCCAGCTTTTTTGGCAAAACCTGCGAGGGCCGGCGTGGGTTTATTGTTATCATCAAAGCAGATGTTTTTGGGTGGGCCCTTGAGCTCTTCAGACTTGCTGGTCTGGTTTGGCTGCAGTTTAAACAGAATAAAATAAAGACGTGTGGGTGTTGCACCTATTTCAAGATCAGCATACTCAAGTAAATGCTCATCAAGCAAACGGGGTAAGACCCTTTCAACCTGCCCTACAGCCGAAGCCTGATAGCTGGCAGGTATTTCTTCAGTATATAATTCAAATAGTAAATCAGCGGCTGCACTCTTGGCCATTAGTGCGCTATGAAAGCAGCAGATGTATTGAAAAGCAGTTTAGCAGTGTATTGAAAATACTTCCGAAAAAGCGTTCGGCCCCGCATTTTTTCAAAAATGCTACAAAGCGGCCCTTCAGGCCTGCCTTCCGCTTTTTCGGTTTCAATACCCTGCCACTGGTTGTTTTCAACAACCACTTGGCGCTTATTTTGCTTTCACCCGGTAGTAGCTGCCGAATACAATATCCCAGATGGGTGAGGTGAAACCAAAGTTCTTATTGGGGGCCACGTTGTGATGACGCATATGATTTTTTTTGATCATTTTGAACCAGGGGTTCTTAAAGGCATAGAAGTGTGAGGCAAAATGAAAATAATCGTAAATCATATAGCCGGTTACCAGACCAGCAAAGGCCGGCAGAAACAGTTCACCGAACAGGGCTTGAAAACCAAAGTAAATGCCCACAGCCAGGGGAATGCTTACACCAGGCGGCATAACCAGACGTGAGGCATCGTCTTGCGCGTCATGATGAATGCCGTGAATATAGAAGTAAACCTTGCGAAAGAACTCATTGGTCTGGGGTGGGTGAAAAATAAACCTGTGTAGAAAATACTCTAGCAGAGACCATGCCAGCAGACCAATACCAAAGTACATTAAGATATTCTGCCAGCTGTTTTGAAAATGAGTAGCCGCAAAATATAGGCTGACGCTTACCACAGGTACAAAAATAATAAACGGTGTCAGCGGATGTACATAGCTGAATTTTTCAAGAAAGTCGCTCTTGAACATGCGTATACGCACATTCTCTGAATTTTTAAGGGCTTCTTTGAGAGTCATGCCTTTTGCCATACTTACCTCAGAAGTGTTGTTTTTTTACAACACTTGTTGCCTTCACAGGCCGTCAATCGCTATTTTCGGCCGATTTTTTGAATACCTCTGCGACATAACGTTTAAGAGAGTCTTTCCAGTATGGTAGCACCGTGTTGTCATATTGGCTTTCGAGGCATGAATTTGCGGGGCGGGTTGATTTCAAATGGCTGCCGTCTGACTTCATACCCACAAGCTTTTTACCCTGGGCCATGGCCCCGCTGAGATTCAGAAACTCATATGTATAGTCATACCATGAGCAGCAGCCCTCGCTGGCCAGGTGGGCAATGCCGGTAAATCGGGCTTTAATCAGGCCGGCCAACCCAAGCCCCACATCGCGTGCATACGTGGGGTTACCCGAATAGTTGTTCACCACCTTAAGTTGGGGGCTTTTTTCATAGATTTCGAGCAGCTTTTTGAAGATACCCTTCATTTTCTTACCAAAAACCCATGAAGTGCGCACAATGATATAATTTTCAGTGGCCTGCATGATACCCTGCTCGCCCTGAAATTTGCTCTGGCCATAGACGCTTTTGGGGTCTGGCTGGTCGGCCTCGGTATATGGGCCACTTTTGGTTCCGTCAAAAACCATGACATCTGAAAGGTAAATGAACACACTTTCAGGGCGGTGCTTGGCAGCGAAAGCTGCCATTTGGCTGGGAACCTCACCATTCAAGAAAAAGGCCTTCTCTTTCTCATCTTCACAGGCCTCAGGGTCAGTTAAACCAGCCGCATAGAGAATATAATCATACTCGCGCTCAGCCAGCAGCTTCTCGACCTCATTCATATTGTTCAGATCGAGATCTTTGCGGCTGTGTGACTCGAGGCGAAATTCGGCCTTGAGTTCTTTGCAAACATCTTCGCCAATCAGGCTGTGAGCCCCAAAAACCAGAATTTTTTCTTTCTGCATCAAAAACTTCTGTGAATCTCTGGCAGAGTGCCCTTTCGATTCAGCCTGTAAATGAATACTATAATATAAAGAAGCTATCTATTTTGTAGAAGAAAAAAGCTTCACTTTTCTAATGAACTGCCGATATTTGTCAAAAGTACCAGACCATTTTCAAGGAAGAAAATGAAACTCTTGCGCATAATAATTATCTATCTCTCAGTGGGCGGCCTGGCCATCGGTGTCTCATTAGACCAGACAACCGCCGAAAGAATTCTACGTGAAAACCGTTATTTTCTCGAATTTATTGATGTATCAGTGGCCAATTTTGGCCAGACTGATGATAAAAACAAACTGATCGAAGCCTATACCCATAATTTCTGTGCAAATCTGCAGTATCTACAGGGCAATTACGTAAAGACTTATAAGAAGATTAAGTTCAGTCAAGAATTATTAAAAGACCTTTATCTTAGAATTGTAGATAAGTATTATGCACGCGATACCCGCGCTATGTTAAACATCAGCGCACCCATTATTGTGCAGGCCAAAGATAAAAAGGCCCAGCTGTTTCTGCGTCTTGGTTACCGCGACCTTGAGACTTCGAACCAGTACAGAATGTTTGGCTATAACTATAACCGCTTTCTTTATTCAAATAAAATTCGTTACTATATTGATGCCATCAAAAGAGCACGCCGCGGCAAACGTTTTGCTTTTCTGGCCCTGCTTGAGTCAAAAATACCGTACGAAGAAAAAGACGAGTACCGCACGCAGACAATCGATGAGGCTTTGAGAAAGACTGAAAAAGAAGAGATCGCAGACTACGAAAGAGTCAAAAATCTAATGACCAACATGATCAACCGCCAGCTGATTGAGAATAAAAAGGTAAATGGCGGTGATTTCTTTCTGCATCATGATGATAATTACACCTACATTTCAAAGAAACGCAAGTCTGTAGTTAACGCACTAATCAAAGACCAGGCCAATAAGCTGAAGTGTGAAGACGACCCCGATGCCAGCCTGGTGCAGCCGGTTGACACCAACAATACAGGCGACGCTAACGCCAACAATAACA
>CAZHLC010000527.1:0-3676 GCA_964532545.1 uncultured Leptospiraceae bacterium
CCCAGAGCAAAGGTGCGGCCTGACTCAGATAGGCGGGCATTGCGACTCGAAAGAGCCAGGCCACTTTCTTCGCGAACCAGGCCCCCTGAAATAATCTCTACTGGCATGGCTAAATCTGCACACATGCGTTTGATTAAAAGCAGTTGCTGGTAATCTTTCTGGCCAAAGATGGCCACATCAGGGGTTACCCACTGCAGTAGATTATGCACCACCAGCAATACCCCCTGAAAATGGCCAGGCCTGAAGCGGCCACAGAGTTTATTGGTAATATGGGGGTAATCAACAACAATGGGCGGTATACCCCGGGGATATATTTCTGTTTCATCGGGTGAGAAGAGCAGGTCAACCTGCTCTGAGACCAGCAGATCTATATCGCGCTGCATATCAGCGGGGTATTTGTCAAAATCGCTTTCTTGATTAAACTGGGCGCGATTTACAAAAATTGAAACAACTACGTAATCTGCCATGTTACGGGCCTGACGCACCAGAGAGAGGTGGCCCTCGTGTAAGTATCCCATGGTTGGTACGAAGGCTACTCTGGCATTCTGATCAGCTCGTCTTAATGTTGTGATTTCTTTCTGCAGTGCAGAGATGGTCTTTGCTTCGACCATGGTGTGCTACTTTGCTTCTTCCCAGTTATGGGCGAAGCCTCCGCCCACAACCAGGGGTACCGAGAGCTTGACTACATTTTCCATCTTGTCTTTGACCATCGCAAAGATCTGCTCTTTTTCTTCTTCAACCACCTCAAGCACCAGCTCATCGTGAACCTGTAACAGCAGCTTGCTCTTGAATTTCTTGAGTTGTTTGTCAATTTCAATCATGGCCAGCTTGATGATATCTGCCGCGGTTGACTGTATGGGGTTATTAATCGCCAGACGTTCTGCAGCCTCACGGGCAAAACGGTTTTTAGCAGTGAGTTCGGTAATACGCCTTTTGCGGCCAAATAGGTTGGTCGAGTAGCCGGTTTTGCGGGTCTGCTCAACGATGTCGTGCATGTACTTGCGAATTCCAGGAAAGCTTAAAAAATACAGATCTATCAACTGTTTTGCTTCTTTAGGTGTTATGCCAAGGTTCTGCGAAAGACCCCATTCAGTCACCCCGTAAGCTATAGAAAAGTTCAGCACCTTGGCTTGACTGCGCTTCTGGGTATACTGGGGGGTGGCCTTCATTGCATCGAGCAGGTTCTGATCGATGTCATAGCTCAGCTGGCCTTCGAGGTTAATATCATCACGCCACTTCTTTTTCTGGGGGTCAAACTGGTGGTGAAAAAGCAGGTATACCGCCTGGTCATGAATGTCGGCCTCTTCGCGATAGGCTCGCACCAGGTTTTCGTCTTGCGAGTAGTGGGCCAGCAGGCGCAGTTCAATCTGGCTGTAATCAAGAGTCAGCATTGAATGACCAGGGGCCGCAATGAAAGCCTTTCTAATGAGACGGCCATCTTCACCTTTAATGGGTATATTCTGTAGATTGGGCTCAGTCGATGCCAGACGCCCTGTGGCAGCAGTAACCTGAGACAGTGAAGTATGAACCCGGCCGGTCTGGGGATTTATATAAGTGGGCAGGGGGGTGACGTAGGTCGACATCAGCTTGGTATAGGTGCGATGATCAAGTAAGGGAGGAATAATCTTATGGCGGTGTTTGAGACTTACCAATACTTTGTGCTCGGTTGAGAGCGCACCCTTGGCAGTCTTCTTGGTTGACTCAATTTGCAGTTTATCGAAAAGAATGCGCTGCAGTTCTTTGGTTGATTGAATGTTAAATTCTTCGTCGGCATGTTTGTAGATCTCTTTTTCTGCTTTGGTTACCTTCTTTTGATATTCTTTTTCAAGAGTCTGCAGGTAATCGGTATCAAGCAGAATACCCTGGCGTTCAATGTTCATTAGAGTAAAGATCAGGGGTTTATCGATTTTATCATAGAGCTTGCTGTTGCCGGTCTTTTCAAAGTTATCAAGCAGATGATAGAAAATACGCAGGCATACTTCAGCATCTTCGGCGGCATAATGGGCCAACTGCTCAATGGGTAACTCTACCAGAGCCTTCTGTTTTTTGCCAACGCCCACCAGCTCTTTGTAGCTGATCATCTCATGGCCCAGCAGGTTGTTAGCCAGCTCATCAAGGCCATGACGTCGCTGGTTGGGGTTCAGCATATATGACATCACCATGCTGTCATAGGCAAGGTTCTGCACCTTGACCCCATGGTTCTCAAGCACCAGTTGATCGTATTTGATATTCTGGGCAACCTTTGGCAGCTTCTTATCTTCAAGCAGGGGCTTTAACCAGCCCAGGCATTCTTCAGGCGGCTGCACTTCTTGATAGTCAAGGTGCTGTTCATGCTGGCGGTCAAACACCACCGGAACGTAAGCCGAGAAGAACTCTTCACCTTCTCGCCAGCTGAGGGCAAGGCCCACCAGCTCAGCCTGCATGGGCCGGCTTGAGGTGGTTTCACAGTCAACAGCCAGGTATTCTGCTTTTTGTAAGCGGGGTAAGAGCTGCTGCCAGGCTTCTTTGGTTAGAACAATCTGGCGGTTCTCGGCAATGCCTTTGACCTGCTCTGCTTTTTTCGGGGTCGAACCCAGAAATTTTACCCAGTCGTTGTAGAGGCCGGCAAAGTCTTTTTCTTTAAAAACATTGATATCTTCACCCAGATTCTTCAGGCTGGCAAACTCTAGATCGGCGAGCTTGAAGGGCAGTTTCATGTCTTTTTTCAGAGTCACCAGCTCATAAGATAGGCGGGCCTCTTCTTCACCGTTGACCAGCTTGCTCTGCACCCCCTTAGGGGTCACCTTTTCAATATTTTTGTACAGCTTCTCGAGACTTTTAAACTCTATAATCAGTTTGGTGGCAGTCTTTTCACCTATACCTTTCACCCCGGGAATATTATCAGAACTGTCACCCATAAGGGCCATGTAGTCAGGTATCTGCTCGGTGCTCAGCCCCAGCTTCTCTTTAACATATTTTTTATCAATGGTTATGAATTCAGACACACCTTTTTTCGGGCGATAGAGAACCACGTTCTTATGCAGAACATTAAAGAGATCTTTATCACCACTTACCAGCATAACCTGCAGGTTTTCATCTTTATGCTGCTCGGCGAATGATGCCAGGGCATCATCGGCCTCAACCCCCTCAGGTATGTACATGGGCAGCTTTAAGGCCTCGGCTATAAGTTTGATCTCATCAAGTTGAGCCCGTAATTCATCGGGCATTTTGCTGCGATTCGCTTTGTAGTCTTTGTAAACCTCTGACCTGAACGATTTGCCCGGGGGGTCAAACACAAGTAAAAAATAATCTGGCCTGGTATCAGCCAGTAGCTTGAGAATCATTCGGTAAAAACCAAAGATTGCGCCGGTTGGCATGCCCGAAGTGTTGGTCAGCCCCTGGGGGGCCATGGCAAAATGAGCTCGATAGGCCATGGCGTGGCCATCAACGATGACGATGGTTTTTTTCTTTGCCATACTCAGGCGTAGACCGGGGCACGGCCCATTGAAATATAGTTAAAGCCAAGCTCTTTCATTGTAGCTGGTTTGTACAGGTTGCGGCCATCAATGATCAGTGGTTGTTTTAAGCCATCGCGAATCTGGTCGAAGTCGGGGTTACGAAAGCTAGACCATTCGGTTACAATCACCAGGGCGTCAGCCCCCTGAACCGCATCGTAGGCGTTATTGGTATAGCTGAG
>CAZHLC010000528.1:0-3666 GCA_964532545.1 uncultured Leptospiraceae bacterium
GTAAAAAAAGGGTCACTCGAAACCCGCCCAGAAAGCGCGAAAAGAGTGTCGCAAAAAGTTTCCTGGAAATTCTCAAAAACCAGTTTAGTGCGAGTTTGCTGAAGTAAAAAAACGTATGAAATATCTTTAGCTTAAAAGAGTTAATGGCCGCTACCGCGCCTGTATGCGCAGATAGCTATGGCCGAAATATTATCTCAAGCTGAAATCGATGCGCTGCTTGCCGAAATTGCCACTGACTCGGGTGGCCAGCGGCGCCCCTAAATAGCAAGCCCCTCACCCTTGAATTCTCCCAGCTCAAAGAAAGTTTACCGGCCAGTACCGTCATCTTTGAGCTGAAGACCAGTGCTGGTTTGGTGATCTTTGAAGCTGATCAGGCTTCTGGTTAGCCGGTTGGTGGCACAACCATGGCAGCCAAAAGAGTCATTTTTGCGCTTGGGTGGTAAGTTCAAGCCAGTATGGCAGGCCCTGAAACAGATGCTGGCTGAAGATGGGGCCATTGAACTGAAGTCAATTCAGGGCTATTTGAAAGATATATTGTGCCCACCAACGGTTTGTTGCGCAGCTTCTAGGAGCTGGCGCACTTTTTCAGTATCGAGCGTCATTTATTTGCTCTCTGCGTGGTTTGATCACTATTTTTTGCCAATCATCTAAAACTGGTGTAGTATAAATCACGAAGAGGTATTCGTGCAAGAAAGTGCGCAAATAATATGTTAGGAGAATAAAATGAATTTAAAGGCCATGTCTAACCATTCTCAAGCGCAAAAACCCAGCCAGAAAATAAAATTCGCCCTCTGTGAGGGTGATGGCATTGGCCCCGAAATCACATCTCAGGTGCTTCGAATCATCGAAGCTGCCGGCCTCTCGGTTGACCCTGTTAAACTGAAAATGGGTGAGCAGTCTTACAGGGCTGGTTTTTCAAGCGGTATTGATCACGAGGCATGGCAGGCGTTGAGTGAAACGCCTACACTGCTGAAGGCGCCCATAACGACCCCCAGAGGCAGTGGCTACAAGAGTTTAAATGTCACTTTAAGAAAAACTCTGGGGCTATTTGCAAATATAAGGCCGGTGAGGTCTTTTGGGCAGATTATCGATGCGCCGGCCTTAGACCTGATAATTGTACGTGAGAATGAAGAAGACACCTATGCCGGCATCGAGCATAGGCAGACGGCCGAAGTCACCCAGTGTCTTAAGCTGATCACCCAGCCTGGTAGTGAGCGAATCATTGACTATGCCTTTCGTATGGCCGAAAGTTCAGGTCGAGAAAAAGTCACCATGATGACCAAAGACAATATCATGAAGATTACCGATGGGCTGTTTGCCAGAATTTTTAACAAGATCAACGATGAATTCACCAGCATCGATGGTGAAAGCATGATCATCGACATCGGGGCCGCCCGTTTGGCCGCTCAACCCGATCAATTTCAGGTGATACTGGCTCAGAATCTTTATGGCGACATTCTATCTGACATTGCGGCCGAAATTGCCGGCTCTGTTGGCCTGTGCGGCTCGGCCAATATCGGTGAAAACTTCGCAATGTTCGAAGCCATACACGGTTCTGCCCCTGATATTGCTGGCCAGGGTATTGCCAACCCCTCTGGGCTGCTCAATGCAGCCTGCATGATGCTGGGTTATGTGGGGCACCATGATTCCGCTCTGCAGATTGAAAATGCATGGCTCAAAACCCTTGAAGATGGCTTCTTAACCCGCGATATCTACGGGGGCAAGCAAGGTCAAACTCTATGCGACAGTAGATCATTTGCTGATGCTGTCATTGATCGCATTGGGCAAAAACCCCAGAGACTTGCCGAGGCCAGCGGTATTACACTACCGGCGGCCCGCCCAGCAAACAACCAGAGTCAGACTAAACCCGAGAAAAGCCTTATGGGGGTTGACCTTTTTCTCGATTATGATGAGTCAGGGCGACACCCAGACCAGCTCGCCAGGCAATTGAATCAGGCCATTTGTCAGGGCTGGTCATTAACAATGATTACCAATCGCGGGGTGAAAGTATACCCTGATGGTAACCCTGCCACATTTAAAACCGATCACTGGCGCTGCCGGTTCTTTTATGAGGGGCAGGCAGACCAATTGTCAATTGCCAATCTGATGATTGAACTGGGTAAGGCGGGCTTCGATATCATCAAAACAGAGAACCTTTACAGTTTTGATGGTGAGCCAGGCTTTTCAAGGGGGCAGGGCGAGTAAGCCCCATGTACTCATAGATTCCTCTCAAAAAGAGAGTTTGCAGATGGTCTCATCAGTTTGATGACGACTGATGAGACCATCATTTTTTCTAGCACTTATTCTGGCTCTGCTAACCGGCTGCCTTTCGATGTCAAAGAAACCCCTGACCATTGACAATGTAAAAAGAATTGAGCTGGGCAAAACCACGAAAGCCGAAGTTGTGAAAGAGTTCGGCAAACCGCAGAAAGAAAGTCTCACCGGTAATATCATGATGGCCTGCTATTTATACATAAGCGGGGCCGATACGCAGTTGCTGTTGCTGATTTATTCTCCTGATGATGTGGTAACCGATCGCTCTCTCAATGATGAGCGGGCAAAACGTGAATGTGGTGATCTCGAGCCCCGTGCAGCCTCGGCCCAGACCAGAACAGCCAGGTCAGGCAAAAAAGACTGCTTCATTGATATCGACTGCGGTGTTGGCTACAAGTGTAGAGATGGTGTCTGTACGGGTGGGTTGACACCCCAGTTTAATGGTCGCTGCCAAATGGGCCACTTTGGCAAAAAGTACTGCACTCACAATGGTAAAGAATGTTTGATTGACCCAGATTGCCTGGGCTCATAAATAACGGCCGCCGGCTGCCATGAACATCGAGCAGATTTATCGGGCCGAGGCCGGCCGGGTTCTGGCCACCCTGGTTCGTCTGCTTGGTGATCTTGATTTAGCCGAAGAGGCTCTGCAAGAAGCTTTTTCAGTTGCTATCGAGCGGTGGCCCCGTGAAGGGGTTCCTCATAACACCTATGCATGGCTGGTCTCTACCGGGCGCTTCAAGGCCATTGATAGCCTGCGCAAAGAGAAGCGGGGGCATCAATTATTAAAAGGGCAGCCAGCTGTTGCTCAACCTGAACCCCGGCTTGAAAAGCAACTGGTTGAAGATGATCAGTTGCGCTTGATCTTTTACTGCTGCCACCCATCTCTCAATCTCGATGCACGTATTGCTCTGGCCCTGCGCGAAGTATGCGGCATGCGCACTGCCGAAATCGCAACGGCCTATTTGACTTCAAGCGATGCCATAAAAAAACGTATCAGCAGGGCCAAGGCCCAGATCAGGGCAGAAAAAATTGCCTATGAAATACCCTCTCAAGCTGAATTAAAAAACAGGCTCAATGCGGTGCTGCATGTCATATACCTTGTCTTTAATGAAGGATACTCTGCCTCTACAGGCGAGAGTCATATCAAAGGTGAATTAACCCGCGAAGCTATTTTTCTGGGGCGCTACCTCGCCGGGCTTCTACCCCAGCCTGAAGCCATTGGTTTGTTATCACTGATGTTGTTACAAGAGTCAAGAAAAGAGGCCCGCCTTACACCTGAAGGTGAAATCATTGCCCTCGAAGAGCAGCAACGTTCATTGTGGAACCATCAGCTCATCGAAGAGGGGGTTGAGCTGTTGCAGCAGGTGATTTTGTCGGGCCAAATGGGGCCCT
>CAZHLC010000529.1:0-3665 GCA_964532545.1 uncultured Leptospiraceae bacterium
GCTCAAATTTAAGAGGGGGATTTTTTACCCCCAGCTTTTCGGGGGGCGCCAGCAGAGTAACAGGGTTAATACCTGCCTTGGCGCTGTTTTGCATTGAGAGAGAGGGGTCTTCAGTATATTCTTCATAGAGCTGGTCTGTTTCGGCCGTAGGCTCGCTGAAATCTAATTCAAGGGCAAATAAACTGGCTGAGAAAGTTATAAAGAGAGCTGTACCTATGAATAATCTTCTCATTGACTATAGACTAATAAAACGCACTGCACAAATCGTCTTGATTTATATTCCGGAAGTCAGTTTTGATCATTTCATACCTTTGCGGCCGAATTTAAGCCTTATTTTCGCTTGAAAGTTTGTCTTCGCGCTGGCAAAACCACAGCCATGATTATAGAAACATTGATAAAGGTGCTGGGCTGGTGTTCGCTGATCAACCTGGGTATTCTGGTTTATTGGTTTTTGATCATCGTATTTGCCTCTGATCTGGTACACCGGTTTCATAGCAAAATGTTCAAGAACATCGAGCGGGCCGATTTCGACCGTTTTATGTATATGGGAATGCTTTCATATAAAATGATAGTTTTCGTTTTTAATGTAATACCTTATGTCTCACTGCGCATTGTAATGTAGCGCTTGAAATGGTTGTCAGCGGGTTCTTGATTTAATACTTTGAGACTATGCCGAAAGAAATCACCCATATGCTTTTGGCTGATGAGATTGCCGGTGCGGCCGCCAAAACCCCCGGTATAACGGCCCTGGTCAAAAAGTATTCGCACGAATACTATTTTGGTTCTGTGGGGCCTGATTTTCTTTACTACGATATTGCTCTGCCCTTTGATAACAAAAAGAACCCCCGGGGTATACCCTGGGCTGATACCATTCACGGCGCTGAGGCCGAAGATACCATGGCACATTTGGCTGCGGTGCTGCGCATTCTGCGTGATGAAAAGCTGAACCACCGTATCACCGCCAATGGCCAGCCACTTAGCGTAAATGAAAAAGAAATGCTCTTGGCCTTCGCCCTTGGCTACCTGACCCATGCTGGCTTAGATATGGAGCTTCACCCTGTGGTCTATTACTACTCGGGTAACTATTATGATAAACACCCAGAGGCCCAGAAAGACTCGGTTACACGCCACCGGGTGATTGAAACTGTTTTAGATTTATATGTACTGAAGTTTTACCAGAAACGTTTTATGCGCTACCGCATTGCGAAGCTAATGAAGGTGAAAAAGAAAAATCTGCAGTTGATTATGGCCCTGTTTACCCTGGCACTAAGGCTGGCCTATGGCCGTAAAACCAAACCCCTTGAAGAGGGCTACAGCGAGATCGAAATTTCTGATTCGATTCGAAAAGACCCGCTCTACAAAACCTGTTTGCGCTCATACAAAAAGCACCGCTGGCTGGCCGCTGGTTTTCAAAACCGTTTTCTTGCCAGGTTTGTGATCTGGCTTAATCGCCAGACAAATAACAAACTGTCAGAGTACAGCAGCCTGTGCTACCCGGCCCGCTCGTATGATCAATACCTGAAGCGTGGCTTTGCCTTTCAAATCGAAGATATCAAAGACTATACCCACCCCTTTACGGGCAAGTCGCAGCCGTTAATATTAGAAAACAAATTCAAACGAATCATTGGGCGCTCGCGGCGTATGCTAAACGCCTATTACAGCGCTTATAGCGGCATCATCACTATTAAAGAAATGCGTAATGTGATTACCGGCGCTTCTCTGAACAACGGCAAACTCGATGCGCCGGTGCGCAAGATGGTGCACTACAAACCCCTTGATGTGACAGGTTCTTTTCGCGCCTCATGAATATATTAATCGGTGTATCAGCTTCTGTAGCCATCTATAAGGCCTGTGATCTGGTGCGTGAGTTAACCAAGGCGGGCCACAGTGTGCGGGTAGTGATGACCCGCACCGCCCAGAAGTGGATCTCTCCTGTATTGTTTTCAGCCCTGAGCGAAAGTATCACCTTCACCGAAGACATGAACCAAGAGTCGGCCATGCCCCACATTGATGTGCGCAAAGACTTAGACCTGTTTTTGATTGCACCGGCAACGGCCAATCTAATCTCGAGGGCTGCTCATGGGGCAGCTGATGATATTCTGGCTGCCACTCTGTTGTCTTACCATGGGCCCCGCTGGCTGGCCCCGGCCATGAACCCCTATATGTTTTCACACCCTGCTACCCAGAAAAATCTGAAAACTCTCGAAGAATACGGTTATCGTATTCTTTCACCCCAGAATGGTGAAGCTGTCTGTGGCGATATCGGCGAGGGAAAAATGATGACAATCGCCGATATTATCAAAGAAGTTGAAAAGTTCGCGGCAGGCTGATTAAACTCTACGGGCCCGTCGCCATGCCCGCAATATTGTACGAAAAAACCGCCAACCATAAATAAGGTTGGGCCCCTTTTTGCTTTCGCCATGTTTACGTTCAAGTATATGCACCGGTCGCTCAACGATGCGCAGCCTGTGGGCAAAGGCCTGAATAATAAATTCGGCGGTATGGTGGCGCTCTTCGACCAGAGTCAGTTTATGCAGGGCCTGACCACTGAAAGCCCGGTAAGAGTTTGAACAGTCGGTAACCTCATGACCTACCAGAAAAGAAATCAACCTGTTAAAAACCCCGATACCCAGATTGCGGGTCAGCCCCTTTGATTCGGTTGTGCCGAGGCGGCGGCTGCCCAGTACCAGATCTGCTTCATCTTGTAACAACGGGCCCAGCAGTGTTTCAAGATCGACAAACTGGTGTTGCCCATCGGCATCAAGAGTTACAATAAAATGAAGGTTCAAGGCCAAGACAAAGGCGTAACCAATTTTAAGAGCATAGCCACCACCCCGGTTCTGGGGCAGGGTCAGAGTAATGGCACCAAGCTCTTTGGCTTTTGTACTGGTGGCATCTTTTGAGCCATCATCAACTATAATGACTCGAACCCCTTTATTTAGAACGTTTGCCGGCTTCTGTGGCAAAAAATCAATAAGATTATCAGCCTCTTCATAGGCAGGTATCAGCAAGAAGATGTCTTGTGAGTTTTTAAACTCTTTGTATTGTTGGGCAAAGCTTTCAACCAGCCGCAGGCTGTCTGTATCGAGTTCGACCATTAAGCGGGTTTAACGTAGGGCAGAAACAGTTCGTTATCTTTAAAGGCCCCGCGCTTTCCGCTTTTGACATCGCCATCTTCAGCTACATACTCTCCGGTTTCTTGATCATAGCCGTGGCCATAAATGTGCAGGCTGAGGGTCTGCTCATCAGACGGCGGAGTTTTTACTTTATGCCAGTCAGCATAGGGCGGGTAGAAGCTGGCCGCAGAGCCCGGCAGCAGTATGCCGGCCTTGGCCGGTATAAAAGCCCCGTCGGCCTCGAGGTAATCGGTAAACATCAGACTGCCTGAAATCACCCAAAATAACCCCCAGGTGCGGTGGCAGTGTATTGAACCCTCATAATCGCTTGAAAAAATATGCATTTCAAGATGATAACGGTCGTCAGGGTCTTGGTGAGCCAGATAGCGCCCATAGGGTATGGGCTCTGGGCTGTCGACCTTGAGGGCCCGGTACTGGTCGGCCAGCACATGTGAAAGATTTTCAATTTCTTGCAGCGAAGGCGACTGGCCGCTGATATTCTGATCACAGAGAGAGATTATTTGACTTAAGGGCATACTGCCCTTTGAA
>CAZHLC010000530.1:0-3647 GCA_964532545.1 uncultured Leptospiraceae bacterium
AGAAGTTATTCTCACTAAATTTGATATAAAGGCTGAAGATAATCTGCGTGCCCGTCAGGTGCATACTCAGTTGCAGATTGTAGCGCGCATCTGGTCGGCCATTGTCTTTGTTCTAGCCATAGGCTTTATTTTAATGAGTTTCGAAACGCTGCGCAAACTTGGCACTGGCATGCTGGCCTCAGCTGGTATTGCAGGTGTAATAATTGGCTTTGCTGCGCAGAAAACCCTGGGTAACCTGATCGCCGGTTTACAGCTGGCCTTTACCCAGCCTATTCGTTTAGATGATGTGGTCGTGGTTGAAGGTGAATGGGGGCGCATTGAAGAGATTACCCTGACTTTTGTGGTGGTTCGCATTTGGGATCTTCGGCGCCTGGTGTTACCCATCAGTTATTTTTTAGAGAAGCCCTTTCAAAACTGGACGAAGTCATCAACTGAATTGCTGGGTACTATTTACTTTCAACTTGATTACCGCACGCCCATTGAAGCACTGCGCACAAAGCTGCAACAAATCTGTGAAGAGTCAAAGCACTGGGATGGTAAAACCTGCAGCATACTGGTGACTGGCACTGAAACCAGCACGATAGAGGTCAGGGCACTGATAAGTGCAGTAAATTCAGACCACCACTGGAACCTGCGTTGCGAGGTGCGTGAAAAACTGGTAACCTTTATGCAAGAAGAATACCCAGAGTGCCTGCCCCATATCAGGGCCGAGGTTACTAATACTTAATATTTTCTTTTACCCAGCAGATGTCTTTACCTTCTTGCGCTGCCTGGGTCAGGGCTTTTGTAAACTTGAGATACTTTGCTGAGTTTACTTTGCCAACAAAGTTTCTAACAAAGTAGCGTTTATATAGAAAGGTGCTGTTCTGTTTACCATCACGAAACAGTTTACGTTTTTTGCCCCCCATGCAGTCGCTTGATTTACCCTTGCCAGAAAAACAGTTATCTTTATCGTTCCAGATGATTACTTTATATTTACGAATCTTACGTGCGATGATCATTGAAATGATCCAGTTTGGTACCCAGGTTTCTTGATAGTTGGCGATGCCAAAGGCTCTAAACAGTTTATTGTATTTACCACCCTTTTTCAGCTCTTTATCTTTTTTCAGAGCATCATGAGCTTTTACATTAGTGTCTGCGGTATTCTTGCCGGCATAAACCAGCATGAGCACGGGTTCTTTATAGTCGGTCAGCCAGTGGGTTTTGCCTGTAGAGTCTTTAGCCCCCAGGTTCCAGCGCCACTTCTTGCAGCTGCTTGAACTTTTCGCTTTCTTCTTTTTCTTCGCCATAGCAGGTGAAAGGGCTGGCAGCAGATATGCAGCTGTAATAATTGATGCCAATATTGCTCTTTTCTTCATACAGATGCTACCCTGAAAAAGCAAACAAATCTGTAAAGGCTTGAATTCTTCTTGTCTCTACATACGTGCCTGGGGTTACCGTTTTATCAAGAATCGCTTTTAACTTTGTGATATCTAATACTATTTTTCTGCAGGAAAACACTACTATGAAAAAAATTATCTTACTTACCCTGGCCTTTGCATTAGTTGGCTGTAAAGGTGACCCAAAGTCTGTTGATGAGAAAATCAGTTACATGATGGGTATGGGTATCGGTCAACAGGTGAAGCGTATTGAGTCAAGCGGTGCGAAAATTGACCTGTCTCAAATGAAGCAGGGTTTACAGAATGTGCTTGATGGCAAAGGCGAAAGTAACCCGGCAGCCCTGCGCTCGGCCCAGGCTGCCTTCATGCAGAACAAAAGCGAAGAAAACATCAAAAAACTTTCTTATCAGATAGGTGCCTTCTCTGCCCAGAATCTCAAGCGGTTTCATGACAATGGCATTAAAATCGATGTGTCTATGGCGATGCTGGCTATTGAAGATGTCAAGTCTGGTGAAAAACCCCGGGTTGCTCAAGACCAGATGAAAGATGCCTATAAAAAACTGCAAGAAGTGAATAAATCAATCAGCGGCAAAAATATCGCGGCTGGTAAAAAGTTTCTCGAAGAAAACAAGGCAAAGCCCGGTGTGAAAACCACTGCTTCAGGCCTGCAGTATAAGGTTGAAAAGGCCGGTAGTGGCCGTCGCCCCCGTGCCACCGACAATGTAACCGTACACTATAGAGGTACCCTGCTTGATGGTACAGAATTTGACAGCTCTTTTAAAAGAAACAAACCCGCCCAATTCGGCCTCGGCCAGGTAATCAAAGGGTGGACAGAGGGTCTGCAACTCATGCGCACAGGCGCCAAGTATACATTCTATATTCCGTCTGAGCTGGCCTATGGTGACCGGGGTAATCCCGGCATACCCGGCGGTTCTACTCTGGTTTTTGAAGTAGAGCTGATTAAAGTCGGCAAATAAGCTCAGCTTATATCATCAAACTGCATGCGAAAGAAGGTGAGCATGGTGTTCCATGCGCGCCGACCCTGTTCGTTGCGTCTGAAAAAATGCGGAATGCCATGAGGCAACTGGCTGTACATGTGATGATGCAGTTTATCACCAAGCTGTTGCTGTAGCTTCTTCTGTTTTGATGGGGGGCACATCGGGTCAATGTAGACGTAGTGGCCCTGTACAGTCTGGCACACCCGGCGGGCATCTTCATCAGCAAAACCCGAGCCAGAGAGCCCCAGACTATGATGAAAAACTACCGGGGCTTTCACATCGGGGCGAATAGCCATCTGCAAAGCAAAGCCACCAGTAAGGCACTGGCCAATCATGCCGATTCGTTCAGAATCAACCTGTGGCAGGCCCTTAACAAAATCAATCATTTCATGCACTTCTTGTAACGGAGGGTTATCTGTGCTGCGATTTTCGCGGGCTGCTTCATTGAAAAGAAACTGCATGCAGTATCGTATCGTGCCCATATCGCTGTAAAGGTCTGGTAATATAACATGATAGCCTTCTTTCGAAAGCAGGTTTGCAGATTCTTGAATGGTATCACTGATGCCCGTAAGGTCTGGCAGAAACAGAATGCCCGGCTTTTTCTCGCCGCCATCAGAGTAATAGAAGGCGTTGATGGTACGCTCTGCCAGTGGTATGGTAATTTTCTCTGCCATCAAACCTTGAAGCATGCTGCATTGCACCCCTTCAAGTCTTTTTTAAGAGTTAGCGATAACTTTTGCGGTGTTTGTAAACTTCGTTCAGAAACTGCTGGGTATACATACCCTGCCTGACCAGCTTGCGACCAACAATGGCCGATTTCTTTTTGAATGAAGCCAGGTCTTTTTTATTGACCTCGACAAGCTTTAAGCCACGTTTCTGCAGTACCTTCATACCCTTCTTGTTTGCCTTGCGCACAGCTTTGACCAGTTTGCGCGAGTATTTTTCTGAGGTCGAGAGCTTCTGTAGATCGGGGGGCAGTTTATCATAAGAGCTTTTTTTGATCACATTGGCTGAAGAAAAATTATTAATACGCACATTGGTGATATACTTGAGCGAATTGTGCCATTGCAGACCGATGGCGCCTACGGGTGGGGCGAAGATTGCATCGACCCCCCCAGTCTGTAGCTGGGGCAGAACAGATTCAATGGTGAGGTAAACCGGTACAACGCTGAACTCTTTAAACATGGCCTTGACCATCTTATCACCCACCGGGGCAAAGATCTTCATACCTTTAAGGTCATCAAACTTTCTTATTGGGCTTTTCGACATC
>CAZHLC010000531.1:0-3642 GCA_964532545.1 uncultured Leptospiraceae bacterium
CATTATTCTTGCGTGGGTCTTGACCCAGAGAATAAATCTCTTCCATAATTGTGTCGATGACGGTCTGTTTTTTATCTGCGCCTTCGCTCAGATTGCCCTCAACAGCCGGCAGAAAGGCCCTGGTTTCATGAACCTTGCCGAAATTGTAGACTACCCGGTCTTTGCGGGGGTACTCATGCAGCATGCCCACATCATCACGGGCTGGTAAAATGATGCCGTCGATACCACAGCAGACAAAGTAATCAAACTTCTTTACATAATTGTAGATCTCTTTCAGACCATGATGGCTGGCCTTATTAGCCAGACGGCTGCGAGTGCCGGTAGGGTAGAGGTAAAAGATGTTTCCTTTATGCATCAGTTTGCCCAGGGTTTTCTGTGAGGCCTTGTTGATGGCCATGGCCATTTTGATATCTTCGGGGGTCATATTGCTGGCCTTGGCTGAAATTACGAGACGGGTGAACATCTCGGCCATGGCCTTAACATATTTTGAACCCTCAGTCAGTTTGCGGCCTGCGATAAAAACAATATCTTCGAATATTTCGCGGGTATCGGCCTCGTGCTGCATTAACCAGCAGAGGGCTGGCACATCAAAATTGGTAAAATGGGCGCTCAAGACGAGGCAAGATTTGCCATTTTTTGAAAGCTGGTGCAACTCGCGCAGGTTATCACCACCGCTGATGCCAGAGCCTGGCAGCATAAGATCACTCATCATGTAATTGAAATAGCGGCGATTCTGCTTCTGCGCTTCTTGAAAAACGTTATCTGTCGTTGTTTCGGCAAACAATTTAGGATCAGAGCGCTCGACAACCCGTTTGAAAACCGACCCATAAATTTCGAACAGATTTTTTTTCACGCTACAGACCTGAGAAAACCAGATGTCTCTGCCACCTTTTTTCTGCCCAGCCTCAGGGCCACACAGATGTCGTTGACAGTGATATGCTGCTTCAAGTGATAGTATTCTGTGCCCAGCAGAGACGAATTAACAGCAGCTCTCGAGGCCGGCAAGCCGGCTGAGATCGAATTTCACTGGTTTAATGCAGAAGTGAGAGATATGGCCTTTTATACTCTGCATTTTGTGCTGGCGCAGTTTAAACTGCCCTTTCTGGGCAGCAGTATTATTCAGCTGATTCGTGAACTGGTTATAAATGGGGTCAAGGCCAATACCAAACGGGCCTGGTGTGAGGTTGAAGATATTGCCATCGAAGAGCTTGAAAAAGACAGCGAGTTAAAAGACCGTTTTAAAAAAGAAGCGGTCGAGGCCGGTGACAGCATGGTGCCCGTGCTTGAAAAAACAGACAGAAAGGTGGCCCTGAGTTTTTCAATTACTGAAGACAATATTGAAATCAAAGTTAGCAATGAAGCGACTCTGAACGAAAACGAAAAAAAGCGTATAGCTGAGCGCCTCGAGTGGGCCCGGGGCGCCAACAGTCTGGCCGAGGGATATGAGCTTTTTGGCGACAGCAGCGAAGGGGCCGGCCTTGGTATCATTATCAATGTGCTTTTGCTGAAACGGGCCGGGCTTGGGCCCAACGGTCTGCAGCTGCAAACAGATGACCAGTCAACCACCTTCATCGTGACCATTCCCCAGGTTATACCCCGCGACCCCAAACTGGTTGAAATTGAAAACCGTATCATAGACCAGCTTGAGAAATTGCCTACATTTCCTGAAAATGTGCAGAAGGTTATTGCCATGTGTGATGACAGCACTTCGGCTCTGCGGCAAATCGGGGCTGAGATTGAAAAAGACCCGGCCCTGGCTTCGGGCATTCTTAAAATTGCCAACTCACCGGCCTTTCGTACCGGCAACCAGATTCACACCATCAGCATGGCCACGTCAATTCTCGGGGCCAAGACGATCAGAGAAATCACCCTGGTGTTTGCTTCAAGGCAGATTATTGATGAACATCTCAACGTCTTTCGCGGCTTCTGGGATCATGCCCAGTTGGCCGCAAAATATGCCCGCCGCCTTGCTGTAAAGCTTGGCTATCGCAAGCTGGCTGATAATGCCTATCTCGGCGGGCTGCTGCACGATCTTGGTAAAATTATTCTTTATACCATCGAGCCCTCAACCATCAAAGAGATTAACGGTCTCAATCTCAACCGCAACCTGCACAACACCGCAGCCCTTGAAGAAATCAGTCTAGGCGTTTCACATGCCGTTCTGGGTGCCAGGCTGGCCAGCAAGTGGGCCTTCAGTGAAGATCTGGTTGAAATGATTGCCAATCACCATTCGCCATTTGCCGCCAGTCAAGACTACCTTACCCAGGCTGTATTGATTCACATTACTGATGGTCTGATTCAAACAGAAGCCAGTCGGGGTAACTACGTCTACTTCGATGTCGAAGCATTGCACCATGTGAAGATTAAAGACTTTGCAGAGTTAGAGAAGATTCACGAGCAGATCAAGGGTGAGTAAGCTGCTAAGCTTTCACTCTGATATCGTTCAGCATTTCAAAGATCGTTTTAATACCGATAGAGATTGAGTTGGTAGTTTCAGTAATCACCTGCACCGAATCAAGAATACTCTGCGATTCTTGAGCATGCTTTTCAACAGCTGATTGAATGCCCAGAGATTCTTTTTCAATTTCACTGATGCGGGCCATTAGACTGGCTATCTGTGTTTTTTCTTCAGAAACCAGATCGTTAACGTTCTGCAGAGTTTCATTCATTTCAACAATACCAGCCTGAATCTGGTCAAAGCTGCGCTTGGCTTCATTGGCGTGCTGCCTGCCGGTTAGAGAAAATTGAATATTTTTTTCAATAAGTTCAGTGATCTTAAGTACCGATTGCGAGCTCTGGTCGGCCAGTTTCGAGATCTCATCAGCAACCACGGCAAAACCAAGACCGTGTTTGCCAGCCCGGGCTGCTTCGATGGTGGCATTCAGTGATAGCAGGTTGGTGCGGTCTGAAATGTCATTGATAAAACCCGAGATCACCTCGATCTCTTTGGCGCTGTCATTGATTTTCTGCAGCGAGTCGACCGAGCGACGAATGGTTTCTGAGCCGCTCTGGGCCAGATTCAGGGTAGATATGAACTTCTCGTTCACCATGGTCAAATGGGTAAAGAGATCTTGAATGCTCTTGTTAAAACCATTAAATATCTGGTTGGTCTTTTGCACGATTTCGTTCTGTTCGGTAACTGCAGCAACAATCGAATCAGTTGAAAGGGTCATGGCCTGCAGGGTCATGGCAATGCGCTCGAGATAGTTGCGCTGGTTGCCTGTTTCTACATTGAGACCCTCAGAAAATGAGATTGCCTTTTCAACATCGCTGTTGCTGGTTTCAAGAGTACCCTGCATCTTCTTGATATTTCTATCAAGGCGACCCATAAGCTCATCTATGATCTGGGCAGTTTCATTGTTTTCAAGTTCGGGCAGAGAAAATGTGCCACCGCGGTTTACCCTTGCCAGGGCCCGGTTCAATTTCTCAATTGAAGCCCGATTCAATACCTGCTGAATCACCAGAGTGATGACCCAGAACAGGGCCATAGCCCCTATAACAATATACTGGGTCTCTTCATTGCCCAATTGGGGCAGGCCCAGCCCCAGATTAAACAGGTCGGGTTGTAAAAGCGCAAGCCCCAGCGCCGAGGCGGTCAAAGCCCCCAGAATCAGATAAAATATCAGCATAACTATGCACAAA
>CAZHLC010000532.1:0-3636 GCA_964532545.1 uncultured Leptospiraceae bacterium
CGATTTTGAAGAGAAGACTGATTCAGAAAATATGGCTCTCCTAAAAGAATGGGGTTATTCTTGGTCTTGCGAGAAAGAATCTGAATCAGACGGCTGATTTCTTTCTCACGACCGATTACAGGATCCATCATTTTGTCTTTGGCCATGCGGGTAAGATTGCGGGCATACTCATCGAGCATGGGTGTCTTGGTGGCTTCTTTTTTGCCCTGGCCCTGTGGTCTGAAATTAACCGGGCCAGACTGGGGTAGCCCCAGAGTCTGATTGAGCTCATTTCGAATTACCTGGTAGGTAACCGAAAAAGTACCCAGACTCGCAGCGGCGATTGATGATGTGTCTCTTAATAATGCCAGTAATATGTGTTCTGAACCAATGTAACTGTGACGCAGCTTGCGGGCTTCTTCACGTGAGTATTCAAGAACTTTCTGAATCTTGTCTTTGCTGTTGGGGTCAACCAGCAGGGTGACTGAATCTTGTTCGCAACGCTTCTCTATTTCTTTACGCAGTTCAAGCAAATCAATGTTCAGGTTCTGCAGTATCTTTACTGCTACTGAATCTTGAGCCTTAAGCAGACCCATAAGTATATGCTCGGGGCCGAGATACTCATGATTCAGACGCTTAGCCTCTTTGGGAGCGTATTCGTTAATTACCTTTTTTACTCGGTTGGTGAAATCAAACATCTTGTTGTATTCTCCTTTCTTTTATGCTCAAAGCTCCCACTCTTTTTCTACATTTAAACAAATCATTCTATTGACTACCGTCAACAGAAAATACCTGAATTGAATGTACACCATATTTACTATGACGTCATAATTAATTATCGGCAAAAACTGAATCTTTGCCCGGTCTCGTTTTGTGCTGCCTGGCGAAAAAAAGTCAACTTTTTTTCAGAAATTAACGTCTTTTCAGCATTTTTTTCCGTGACGATTTGTTCTTGTAAGGCTGTCTTTGAGGCAGAGTTTAGGGGCAAAGCGTATGAGCAATATTGAGAGGCATTATCAAGCTTATCTAGCAGCACCGTTAAGTGACAATGAGCGAAAAGAGATTGTCGACAATAAAGAAACGCTGATAAACGCAGGCAACTTCGATGGTCTACCATCATTTGGTACTGGCGGTATGCGCAGCGTGGTTGCAGCTGGTTCAAACCGACTCAACCGCTTCAACATTTTGCGGCTCAACCTTGCCCTTGCCAATGTGCTCAACAAACACTTTGATAAACCTAAGGTGGTAATCGGTTATGATTCGCGACTCAGTTCTACCGAGTTTGCCTTAATTGCATATTCAATTCTAAAGGCAAAGGGCATCGACACAAAGGTGTTCAAGCGGCCCACACCTACTCCACTGGTATCATTTGCCGTACGCAAGTACCAGGCCCAGGGGGGCATTGTGATCACGGCCTCGCATAATCCCAGCGAATATAATGGTTTCAAAGTCTATGGCGAAGATGGCGGGCAAATCGTTCCCCCCTTTGATCAAGAAATTGAAGCTGAGTTCAAGACCATGTCTTATGCAGGCCTGCCCATCGACCTGTTACAGAACGAGATCGCCCCTGCAGACCTCATTGAAGAAGAGGTGGTGGCAGATTTTCTTGAGCGACTGGCCAAAGAAGATTTTACCAGCACCGAAAAAAAATCAATCAGAGTCTTGTACTCTCCCCTGCATGGTACGGGTGGCTACTTTTTTGAGAAAACCTTTAATCATCTGGGTTTTGAAAACTTTGCACTACTTGAGAATCAGTCAAATCCTGACGGAAACTTTCCTAATACCACCGGGCTTAACCCCGAAGAGGCCAGGGCCTTTGCCGGGCTGCAGACCGAGGGGCAGAAAACCGATGCCCAGCTTTTATTGGCTACTGACCCAGACGCCGACCGGGTAGGCTGTGCCGTTAAAAAAGGCAGCCAATACAGCCTGCTTACCGGCAACCAGATTGGGGCGCTGCTGTTAGCCCAGATCGCCAGCCAGAAGGCCACCTCGTTAAAGGCTCCCTTTGCCTGTAAAACCATCGTAACCAGCGAAATTCAGACCCGCATTGCTGCCAAATATGGGGTGAAAATGGTCGAAACCCTCACAGGTTTCAAATATATCGCAGCAGCCATCGCCAAAGACCCAGAGAATTACCTGTTTGGCGGCGAAGAATCTTATGGCTACCTGCCAGTTTCATGGATTCGTGATAAAGACTCAATCTCATCGGCCATCGCCCTGGCTGAGCTGGCCGAAAAAACCAACCTGTTTGAATTTCTCAATGAAATTTATCTCGAGCATGGTATCTATCATGAGCTCTTACACAATATCAACCTGGGTGATCGCCCCCCGGGCTTTATGCAAGAGCTGCTGGGCCGTTTTGATAACCCATCGAATGTACTTGGCATCGGCGATTCGCTGGGCCCGCGTTCGGTCATAGATATTCTCGATGTGCGTGATAGCGGCCAGCCGCCCAGAACGCCTGCGGCTCAGGCCGTCAAAAATGAACTGCCCGGGGCCCAGGTTATTCAATACTGGTTTGAACCAGAAGGCCGATTGACCATTCGCCCCTCGGGTACCGAACCCAAAAT
Source organism: uncultured Leptospiraceae bacterium (assembly GCA_964532545.1). Lineage (GTDB taxonomy): Bacteria > Spirochaetota > Leptospiria > Turneriellales > CAZHLC01 > CAZHLC01. The sequence goes on from CAZHLC010000532.1 coordinate 2,550, forward strand.
AAAAATCTATCTCAGTCTGCGTTCAAAAGAGTTACCTACCCAAGATAACCTGAGCGCAGAAAAAGATAACCTGGGTAATGAAGCCCAGAGTATTCTGCAGGCCTTCTTAGACAAACTTTCTTTATAATTAAAGAGGAACTTCTTATGCTTAAGCCACTTTCAGATGAACAATTAAAAATACTGACACTGCTTGAAGAAGACAGTCAGGTTACTGACGAGTCACTGGCCCAGGCCATCAACCAATCTGTTGAAGAACTGCAGAAACTGCGCCGCGAGCTTGAAGAAGAAGGCATCATACTCAAATACCGTGCCATCATCAACTGGGAAAAAATCGAAAGCTCAGAGGTGATTGCCCTGATACAGGTGAACGTAACCCCAGAGCTGGGCACCGGCTACGATGTGGTGGCCCAGAAAATCTGCCAGTTTGAAGAAGTGAACACCTGCCTGCTGGTATCAGGTCAATTTGACCTGCTGGTTGAAGTCACCGGCCCCTCACTCAAAGATGTGGCCTTCTTTGTGGCCGACAAGCTGGCCACCATCAAGGGCGTTGAGCACACCCGCACTAACTTTCTGTTAAAACGTTACAAACAAATGGGTGATGTATTCACAGTGGCAGGCAAAACCCATCGTCTGCCGGTTGCGCTTTAAGATTCAGCCAATATAATCACGGCCAACTTCGGCGTTTTTTGAATCGATCATGGCCACCAGTTTGTTGATGCTTTCACTTGAGGCTGGTTTGATATCACCCTGCGAGGCTTCTTTTTCTTCACCGGGTTCGTCACTGATCCAGCATTGTAGAGCGAAGGTAAAACTCTCGAAGATTTTATCAAGCATGGCCGAGTGGCCAGCAGCCCGGTAATAACCGTAGGCCATCAGGGGTTGCTCTAGCTCATAGAAGTAATGATCGCCTACTCTGATGAGCCCATCTTTGTATTTGGTAGCTTTAAAGATTTTGCTGGCGAGGTGAATATTACCCTCGTTGAAGGCCGCATTGCCTTTACGAATCAGTTCATTACGCTGTTGAGCATCCACAAATAATCACCCCAAATGTACTTAAATTATCGGTTCATGCCCAGAAAGCTTGAGA
>CAZHLC010000533.1:0-3633 GCA_964532545.1 uncultured Leptospiraceae bacterium
TGTCGCCCATAAAGATGAAAATATCAGGGTTAAGGTCGGCCACCTTGCCCAGTATGGCCTGTGACATCGTCTGGGTAAGGCAAGAGCCGAAGGCAATGCTCTCGATCTGTTTGGCAGCCAGAGGTTGTGCAAGTACTAACAAAAAGGCGAGGTATCTCATTTAATGATTTTCTCGAGGGGTTTGCCGGCAAAGAATAAAACCGTGACAATCGCGGGGTCAGTTTGGTTTAGAACGGTACGCTGCCAGCGAAAGGGTATATTCAATTGTTGGGCCCTGGCTTCTGAATTGATAAAGAATTGCATTACCGCATCAGATGAAACTCTGTGGTCATAAACCACGACTTTACGGCTGAAAGCCTGGCGCAGGTCGATATCGTCTACTACGGTATTTTTTAAACCCCGGGGATAACTGAGGCTGTAATCAGGCATGGTGGGCGAGCTCAGGCGGTTTAGAGCAGCCCCCTTGATACTGGCCGAAGGTAGCAGCATAATCATACGCTGAATAAAGTTGGCCCCTTCACGTGAGCCATACATATAGTAACCTGACAAATCAGTTTTTAACGCCCTGTTCAACTCTTGAAATAAATGTTCGATGAGTGAAAAGCTCCACAATTTTTTCACGACTCTTTGCCTGTTTAAAATGACATTGCCCTCGCTGTAACGGCCGATGCCGTAGTAGTGTTGCCGTGAAAATTCAGGGGCCAGCACCAGCAGCTGCTGCTCGTCGGCCAGTTTCTGCCAGGGGCCCAGAGCTGTTCTGCCGTTACGCTTTTCGCCATGCATGGCAAAAAGAATTTTATTAAACTTTTTCGGCCGGTAGTACCAGACTCTGATGGGTTTGTCGGGGTTACCCGCCTGATCTATGAATTTAAACCAACCCAGCCCTGTTCTTAACTGGGCTGTGAGTGGCTGAGTGAATATTACCAGCAACACTATAAAAAGTCGCACAATCCAGAACTGATTTATTTTCTGAGATGTAAAATTGTTTTGAAAACCGCTTGAGCCCCGCAGTCAGACAGCTGAGATGACATTATGTTCAGGTGGGGTCTGGTTTTTTTGTTCTGTTTGTTCTGCTTTAGTGAGCTTCTTGCCAGGGCGGGCCGGGGTAGCTCTTATCGCTCATCAACATCAAGTAGCAGCTACCGTTCAAGCTCAAGCAGCAGTTATCGCTCTTACAGCAGCTCGTCATCATCGTCGAGCTCATCATCAAGATCATACTCTTATCGCAGGCGTTCGAGCCCCTATGCTACGGCCTACCTTAAGATTACCAAATATGCCGGCAAATTTGAGCTGCAAAAAGATGGCTCGCTGCAGATCGAAGAAAAGTTTGCTTTCGATATAACCAAAGAGAGTAAGAATGTGATCGGCTTTGATCGTGAATATGATAAGCAGGCCCTGGCCTATAAGATTGATCAGATAGAATGTGAGGGCGACTGTGGCAGTGCCAGTTTCAATGACGCCGGGCGCAAACTTGAGATCGTTGTTTATTTCAAAAACAAAACAAAGAAGCCTGCTTTTACCCTTAGATATAGAATTAAGAATGCTGTGCTTTTCTATAAAAAAAAGGCAGAGATGTATTTCGACCTGAACCTGGGGTCGCGTTACCCAAAGGGCCCGGTTGAAATTTCTTTTTTTGATAAGTTCAAGCTGAAGCAGGTGAAGCTTGAAAAAGTGACCGCCTATGTCGGCTGGTTTCGCAAGCCCGAACAAGTAACAGCAAAGAAGGCAAAGCAGACTCTTAAGTTTACCACTGATTTAAAACGTTTTGAAGATTACCGGGTTAGTTTTGTTTCATCGAAAAAACCATTCAAAGCAAAGCCCATAAAAGTTGACCGCAAGCTGGTTCAAAACCTGGCCACCTATAAAATCAGAGTGAATGCCAATAAAACCATTGAGCAGACTAATCTGTATGATCTCGATTACCGTACGAAAGTTGGTTATGGGGGCCAGACTTTCGAACTTGAAAACAGGTTTTTCTATCAGTCTGGTTTAAAAAAAAGCAGGCCCTATGCAGATATGGCCTTCAGCGAATATATTATTTATTCAGGCCTCGATGGTGATATTGATACTGATATATGGCATGATTATATGCCCACCATGGTGGGGCTGAAGAGAGGTAAGCAGCAGAAGCGGGTTTCTTATCGCACAGCTGGTAATTATATTGAGACCGCGGGCGTTGCGTTTTTTAAAATCGATTTGCCTAATACTTTTCACGGTGCAACCATTACCGATCAGGTCAACATAGAAATCGCCTTTGATCAGCGCTTCTTGAATGATAAAACCAAACCCGTTCTTTTTCTGGGTCGCAAAGAGTACATTTTTGATGAGTTTCGCCCAGTGCGTCGTCTGCCGTTTAAAGAGAGCTGGGCTGAGAATGTTCTCACGCTGCAAATCGACCGCCCCCTCTACCAGAAAGAAAAGCTGCAATTGCATGTTGAGGTCGAGCCCTATACTTCTATTGTATACCAGCCTCTTAGATATCTAATGAAGTTTGCCCAGGTGACCTACTGGCTGGGTGGGCCCAATTTCTGGGGCCCCTTTGCGTTGCCCCCAGGTGTTCTTTTTATCATCTGCATAGGGTACCGCCTGGTACTTCGTCGCCGGCGAAAAAAGGCCGAGGCCAGGGCGGCTCTTGAAAGAGAGCGACATGAGAGAAGCCAGCGTGAACAGACTGTAATACAGCAAATCACTGGTCTTGATGCGGCCTTTGATGCTGAGGCTTTCAAGCTGCGGGTAGCCGAGACCGCAACTAGACTGCAAGGCGCCTGGTCGAACAATCGCATGAAAGATGTGCGCTCACTGGTTTCACAGGGGGTTTACAATCGCCTGCATTTGCAGCTGAAACTGATGATCTCGCAAGAAAAGCTGCGAAACATTGTGGTGAATTTTGAGGTCTTTGATATTGCCTTAGATTCAATTCACCACCACCGCGACTTTGTCACAATACATACGCGTATTACCGCCGGGGCCCGTGACCTTACAGTATCTGCAGACCTGAGTGATAAAGATGCCCGTGAAAAGGCTTCTGTGGCACCCTTTGAACGTTTTACTGAGATCTACTCTTTTTCACGGCGTAAATCTGCCAAGACTGACCCCAGTAAGCAGATTCTACTGGGGGTTTGCCCCAATTGCGGTGATAAAGCCACCCAGTTAACCGATGTGAACCAGTGTCGATCTTGTGGTAATCTGTTTTCATCAGGTGAATTTGACTGGGTGCTCTCTGAAATTACACAAGAGGTCGAATGGTCATCTAACGTGATCGAAGATTACAGCAACCAGAAATACCTGAAACTGCACACCAGTAAACAGATGATCGAAGACCGGGCCTCGGCTCTTTTCTGGCAGTGGCTGGCTGCCAGGGCCACAGGCAGCCCGGGGGGTCTCAGCAGAAACGCTGACCTCGGCTTCAATATTGTTTTTAAAAATGAACCTGAATACATTGCCGAGGCTGCTGTAGGCTCTGCCGAACTGCAGAAAATTGTCATCGAAGACATGCATCTTGAAGCCATGGTCAACTTCAGGTGGAGTGCTGCTTTTTCACCAAAGCGCTGGCCTGAGCACCAGCGGCATACCCTGACCATGGTATTACGTAATAATGCTTCTTTAAGTTTTGCTGATAAGGGTTGCAAACAT
>CAZHLC010000534.1:0-3062 GCA_964532545.1 uncultured Leptospiraceae bacterium
ACGCAGAGAGCTGATGCAGAACCGTGAGGGCGAAAAGTTCAGTTTTCTTGAGTTGCTCAGCGAAGAGACCATCAAAGAAGTCAAGGTCTCAGCCCGCGCTAAAAGCAGCCTGCTGCAGCTGGCCGAAATGCTGAATGAATTTCATGGCAAATGCCAGAAGTATGTCGACTTTGGGCTGCTATTTGAAGACATGTTAACCAGTAGCGGCCTGCGCGAGCTCTACGAAGAAGAAGACCGGCTGCTGGGCACCAGCCGACTTGAAAACCTGGCCGAATTAAAAACCTCAATGCTGAACTTTCAACAAGAGAAAAGCGACGGTCTGGTGAGCGACTATCTGCAAGAAATCAGCCTCTACGCCTCGGCCGAAGAAACCAACCCCGATCGTCAGGGTGTGAACCTAATGACGGTGCACAATGCCAAGGGCCTTGAATTTGATATTGTGTTTCTTCTGGGTCTTGATGATGATATTTTTCCTCATTATTTATCAAAGCGCGACGGCTCAATCAGTGAAGAGCGCCGCCTACTCTATGTCGCCATCACCCGGGCGAAGAACAAACTATATATGTCACGGGCCATGCGCCGCTTCAACCAGGGTATGACCACTTCAACCTACCCCTCACCCTTTATTGCCGAAATGCCCGCAGAAAAAATTGAGGTGCAGAATCAGACTGGCGGCAGTAGTGGCAGCTCAGCTTACCAGCAGCAACGAAGCTACCCCCGCCCCCAGAGCGCACCGGCGAAAAAGCGGGTCACCAGCAGTGGGGCCTCACAATTCAAGAATCTGGTGAATACCAGCGTAGAGAGCTCTGATAAAACCTATAAATCAGGTGATCGGGTGAAACACCCCAGTTTTGGCCCCGGGCGCGTTTTACGTATTGAGGGCTCGGGCGATGCCCGCAAAATTCACATATTCTTTGATGATAACAAAACCCGCAAGTTTCTGCTTAAATATACCAAGCTTGAAAATCTTTAAACTTACTCTTTTTGTTCAGGTAGAAGCCGTTTAACCAGGCTTTCGATCTTTCTCGCCTGCCCATCACCTTTGTGGGTCTCACCCACAAATACGCCTTGTACCCTGCCTTTGGTATCAATCACATAGAAAGCTGGCCAGTAACGGTTGCCCAGCGCCTTCCAGTAGGCGAAGTCATTGTCGATCATCACAGGGTGTTTCAGACCATACTTTTTAATATGGCGTTCAACATTGGCCTTCACTTTTTCGCGGGCAAATTCAGGGCTGTGAATGCCAATAACCTGCAGCCCTTTTTTCTCATAGCGCTTTTCAAAATCATTTAACCACGGAAATGACCGGTAACAGTTCCAGCAGGCGAAAGTCCATACATCTATAAGTACCACTTTGCCCCGTAAATCGGCCATTTTCAGGGGTGGTGAATTCAACCATTTTGCCGGGTCAGTCTGGGTAAACTCGGGGGCCTGGCCCCGGGGGCCAGCATAACAGAACGCAGTAATAACTAAAGAAGCAACCAGAACATATTTCATCATAGAAGTAGGTTACCTTGAACGCTGTCTGGTTACAGCTACAGCAAGGCCCTGGGCATTTAAATCAATATCGATTTTAATCATTTTGGCAGCCTTGCTAGACAGGCTGATTTTGCGCTCTTTGAGAAGCTCTTCAAAATACCTGTTCACTTCGCCAGCCAGAAAATCATTAAGATGCTCACCCTCATAGCCAGCCCCAAGGGCCACTTCAAAGATACGCTGGTGACGTTTTATACCCTCGCGCATCATCTCTTGACCAAGGGGCATATTATCCCAGATACCAAAATGAGTTAAATAAGCCCGCTCAGCACCGGTTGCCTCGATCTTGTCGAGACTGATCATGGCCTCGGTAGCATCAAAATCTGTAGGCGAAGTTGAGGGATATAATAACGGTTTTTTACCCGTCTGCGCGAGAGGGTAACCAATGCCAAAGGTATCGCCAGTAAAAATACCCTTACTTTTATCATCATAAATGCACATATGGTGATTGGCATGGCCCCGGGTATAAAGAAAGGTCAGCGTGCGGTTGCCAAAAGCCATTTCTTCGCGGTCATCAACGATGCGTACCCGCTCTTCTGGTATGGGCTTGATCTCACCAAAAAGGCGCTCGAATTCGTCTTTGCCATAGACCTCTTGGGCGCTGGCCACCAGCCGACTGGGGTTAATCACATGTTTAGCCGCCCTGGGGTGGGCCACGACCACCGCATTGGGGCAATGCTCGAGCAGGGCCGATGTGCCCCCAGCGTGATCTAGATGCACATGGGTAATAATGAGATATTTTACCTTCTCAGTCGAGATTCTGCGTTTTTTCAGAGCCTGAAGAAAGTAAGGTACGCTCTTGGCGGTATTGTTTTCAACGAAAAGCGCCTCTTTGCCTTCAACCATCAGGTATGAGCAGGCCAACTGCTCTTTAATGTAATGGCCATCGATGGCAAAAATGCCGTACATAGGGCATAGTTATGCACTCAGACCGCCTGCATAGGGTTTCGCAGCCTGCCTTTGTTATGAAATTCCATAGCAGACAAAACTGCCCAAATAACACTAAACACTTGACACCATATAAAACAGTCAATGATGTGACATAATACCCAATTTTTCGTGACGGAAAAACGTCTAATACCCGATAGTAGAAGAAAGTACATAAGAACTTCGAACCTGCTTTTCTGACACCCATCTCTGGGTGGCCTCTTTAAGCTCTAACCCCTTTTATCAAAATCTCCCATCTGGTCAGAAAGCAATTGAAAAGAAGTTGACGGCATGTTGCGGCGCACAACTAAGGTGCGTTAGTGCGTTGCACAATTTATAGGTGTCGAAGCGGGAAGAATTTCCCGCAAAAAGAGGAGGTTACTATGAAAACCTTTTTTGAATCTCTGCTGAGACTACTTACTGCAGGTAGCGGTGAGTACCAGAAACGCAGGCTGGCTCTGCTGGTGGCCGTGGTTGCCACTGTGGCTTTTACATTGCCAGCTATGATGCACTCAGACGACAGCGTCGAGGTGGCCCAGATTAAGGCTTTTATTGTAAAGAAAAAGAAAGGTACCCTTAATCACGACAAGGACTTAGCA
>CAZHLC010000534.1:3072-3633 GCA_964532545.1 uncultured Leptospiraceae bacterium
TTATCGTAAAGAAAAAGCCCGAAATCAGCACGGCTGAGCTCAATGCTCTGGCTGAGAACGTGGCGCGCCATGCTGAGCGTCTGCAGATTGACCCCAGCTGGCAGATTGATGGCAAACCGGTAAACAAGGTTGCCCTGCTTCTGGGTATGATTTACACAGAATCAAGTTTCACTAAAAAAGCCCTGTCAAAATCGGGCGCCATGGGCTATATGCAGCTCATGAAGGGCACCAGCAAATGGCTGGCCCAGACATCAAATATTGAGCTGAACAGCGCGAATATCTGGCAGCCCGAGGTAAATATTCGTATCGGTGTAAGCTATGTGAATATGCTGCTCAAAGAATTTGCCAATATCAGAACGGCCATGCTGGCCTACAACGCCGGCCCCGGTGCCGTTAAGCGCGGTGGCGGCATACCTGCCTATTGGCAGAAGATTCATAAAACGTATCGCGAGAAGATGCAGTTGATTGAATCAGAAACCAGTCTGGTTGCCGCAAGGTAACTCTAAACAGCTGTAGGGGGGCTGCCCCCTGCAGCTTACTTCTTAACCGGCCCGAAGGCCT
>CAZHLC010000535.1:0-3632 GCA_964532545.1 uncultured Leptospiraceae bacterium
AACATCACGGGGCGCGGTGATGTTCTGCACCAGATACCAAAGCCCGGTGCTGCCGTAAAAAAGCCATTCAGCTTTCAGCTCAGTTTTGGCTTTCCCCGGGTTGTGCAGTAAAGATACGGTAATTTTCTGCTAATAAAAAAGGGCTTGAAAGCAGGTACAAAACCTCGGCTTTGGATCGATCGTTCAAAATAAAGAGAGCCGAAAATTTATGATAGTAGTCGAATCACTTCACCACATTAACATTCAGGCTGGCGACGTTAAAACTTCGACAGAATTTTATACCATGTTTCTTGACTTTGAGCTGGTTGCAGAAGAAGAAAGCTCGTCACTGGTACGCTTCGATAATGTAACGCTCAAGCTTCACAACTTCGGGGGTGAGATTGACAATGAAAACCCGGTTATCTCTTTTATTCTTGATGTAGATGATTTCACCGAAGCTCTGCAAGAAATTGAAAGCCGCGAAGTTGAAATTATTACCGGGCCCAACGAAACCGAAAAGGGCGAACGGGTGGTAATAAAAGATCCCGCAGGCAACCTTATCGAACTTTTCTACGAAGAATAAACTGCATGCAGGTTGTCGGGGTAATATTACAGGCCCTGCATATACTCAGCAGCAGTCTATGGGTGGCGGCCTCGCTGCTTTTTGTCTTTGTTTTTCACCCAGTATGGGTTAGATATTACACTTATACACTGTTTACCAACTTTCGTCTTGAATTCGTACAATTATTGCTTAAGGGTCTCAATGGGGCCCTGGCCATCAGCATCATCAGTGGCGTTGGCCTGATTGGAATTTTTCAACGCAATGTTCTGGCTGGTACCTATGGCGTACTGTTCACTTTAAAAATGGTATTGCTGCTATTATCATTTTATCTGTTGCAGCCCTGGTTCAAGGTAATTGACGAACAGGGCCAGCCAACCGGGCTTGAAAAACTTAAAAACATCTTCAATTTTCGCTCAGTGATGGTTCTTATTACGAACACCCTGCTGGTTTTTATTGCGGTTTATGGCAAAAACGCTACTTTTTAGTCTGCTGTTTGCTACCCTGGCAGGTTGTGCCCCCAGAAAATTTGAACTGGCCCTGTGCAAAGAGACAGCAGAGCTTGAGTGCATTCCGCCAGAAATTCAACAAGAGGCCGTATACTTTGTTGATGATGCCCCCCAGACCGGTTCGATTGCAGATTACCTGAACAATATTTACTTCACCGGTGATACCCTGAGCTTTCATATTATCAACCTGGCGGCTTTCAAGAAGAAGGTAAGGTGGCAGAAAGATTTCAGGGTTTTTTATACTTTTCCGGGGCGCACTGAACGTTTTGCTCTCAGCCGTGTCGACTTTCACAAAAACTCAATTACTGGCTTCAGCCTGGTTGGTGAAATTTTTCTCACTTACTATAAAAATAAAAAGCTTGAACCTTACACCGCCCTGCCCCCTCTTTCAGTGCGCTATGAATTTTACCTCGGCGAACAGCGCTTTGCTTATCGCACGGTATTGGTGGCCCTGAAAAATGAATCTTGATTTTTTTACCATCTTCAAAACAGCCGCGCACGATGGCCGCTACCTGCTGATCGAGGGCGACCAGCAGATCACCTGTTACACTGAGCGCGCAATCAAACGTGAGATTCGCCTGCTTGAAGAAAAGCTGCAGCAGATCGAAGATTTACTGCTCTGGGTCGCCCCCTGGCATTATGATATTTATGATGGTCTTGAAGAAGAGCTGAAAAAACAGCTGATATGGCTGGCCCCCGCGACTTTCGAACCCCGACCTGACCAGATGGCATGGGTCATTACCGATGCTGAGCTCTGGCAGTTTTTTCTGCGTGAGGTGAAAGCAGAGAATAACTTCACCATTGAGTTTCACCAGTCATTGCGTAACTCAGCAGCTTTCGATGCCATGGTCGATTTTGTAAGGCTCTCATTGCAGTCAGCAGCCCAGCGCCTGAAAACAATCGGTCACTTTGAAAAGGCATGGCAATACAATTTTCGCCGAAATCAGCAAAGCTGGCTGCAACTGGCCGATATTGCCTCATATAAAGGACCAAAACCAGATTACCTGGTGCTGGGGGGCTACAGCGTAGGGCCCTGGTTAAAGCAGAGCGCCAATAAAGGCACCATCTGGTGCGCTGATACGGCCTTAAAACCCGTACTTGCAGCTGGCTTCAAACCTGCGCTGGTATTTTCAATCGATGCAGGTCGTGGTTCTTATGAGCATCTTGATATCAATGCCATGGCAGAACAAAGCCTGGTTGTTGATGCTCTGTCATTTCCGCTGCTGTTCACCATTGAAACATCACAGTGTTTTACCTATGCCTCAAGCCACCCCCTACTGCAGACTATAGACCAGCACTTTACTGAACTAGAAAATCAGAGTGGTGATGTAAAAGGCCTGATGCAGGCAGCTTTTGAACTACTATTCAAAAACCAGCAACAACCAAAGATTATCGGGGCCGATGGGCGCAACAGTAATGGTATTTCACATGTCAGAGGGTCAGGCTACTACCGCCGTTCATATCTGCTTAATTCGCGTTTGAATAATACTGAATCGTATCTGTTTGGTCTGAACGCTGCCTTTGGCTGATAGAATCACAGATTTCAAAACTGTAACCAAGCTGCTGCAGCCGTTCAGCTGCCAATCTTGCATATTCACTGTTGAGTTCGCAGCCAAAACACTGGCGCCCCAGTTCGCGAGCCACAGCGGCTACGGTACCCGTACCGAAGAACGGGTCAAAAATAATATCGCCCGGGTTTGAAGAGGCCAGAATAAGCCGCCGCATCAGCTTTTCAGGTTTCTGAATTGTATTCAGCATTTCACGGTTCAGCAGCTCTTTAGAGCGGTAAGTCAATTGTTTGATATCGCCCCAGACATCACCCGGGTTCTTACCCCGATCATTAAATTTGGTTTTAGAAAAGCGGCCTTTTTTAACTGAGGGAACATTTTCACAGCGAAGGCGGTGTTGCAGCTCAACAAGCTGTGGCACTCTGATGTCATCGAGATTAAAAGTTGTACATTTGCCCTTTGAAAAATAGGCAATGATATCATAATTGTTGGTATAAGAAATACGCCCCTGAGCCAGACGACTGGGCTGGTACCAGATAATACGTGAATTCAGCCGAAGATACTCACGGTAATCTATAAAATCAAGACAATCGGCCTTACCGAAGAGATACAGTACCCCACCCTCTTTTAAAACACGGGCGGCTTCTCTGATGAGCTTCAGGTTGAACTGTTGCACACTGCCTATCTTATCCCAGCCATGTTTTGTGACCGCATAGGGGCCATCAGCAATGATTAAATCAACACTGGCCCGGGGCAGCTGTTGCATGGTTGCAAAACAGTCTTGAATAAAGATATGATCAGTAAGTTCGTTAAGTTGTAAAGTAGCCCGCATCTATTACAATATCGGGGCAACCCATGGGCTCTTTTAGCAAAACCCTGAACGTAATGAGACATAACCGGGGGTTAATTAACAGACTGGGCTTTGCTGAGACCAAAATCGCTGCCAACCGCTCTCGGCGCAGGCTTGATACTCTGCACTGGCTGCGGCGCTTTGGTTTCTTTTCGCAATACAAAGTTTTTAACGAAGTAAAAGAGACTGCGCCAGAAATGCCCATGGCGAAGCGAGCGCCAGCCATG
>CAZHLC010000536.1:0-3626 GCA_964532545.1 uncultured Leptospiraceae bacterium
GGGCTCGCATGGCCACTTTTCGCTTTTGAAGTGTTTTCTGGTTGAAAACAGCTTTGCGTTACCGCTGATTGATTTTACAGTGTATCTAAACAATGCAGTTTCACCGCACCATCAGCATAAAGCAGGCCAAAGATACCGGGCTGGTTTTCAGTCTGGTAGCACTGGTGATATTCTTCTTTTTTCAAGAACATTTTCTGCTGATCACCTCTGCGGCCTTACTGGCCGTCGCTTTACTGCTGCCAGTGTTACTTAAACCAGCAGCCTTTCTTTGGTATAACCTTGCTGAGGTACTTGGCTTTGTTAGTTCACGGCTGTTACTCTCGCTGATATTCTTTCTGGTTGTTACACCAGTAGCCCTGGTTCGCCGCATGCTGGGGGTTGACCGGCTGGTGATTAAAAGCAATAACCAGCGGGCCCAGACTGCCTTTGTCGAAAAAAAAAAAAATACAGTGAGCAAGACCTGCGCTATCCCTTTTAGATTATGGAATTCTTAACTGACCTCTGGCACTATCTTCGCGAACGGCGCAAGTTCTGGCTCTTGCCGCTCATTATCGTTCTGCTGCTGCTATCTTTATTGATGATTTTCTCAAGTAGCTCGGTGATCGGGCCCTTTATCTACTCGTTCTTCTAATGGGTGACTATTTTTTAGGAATCTCTGCCTTCTATCATGACGCGGCAGCGGCCGTCGTCAAAGACGGCCAGATTCTGGCCGCGGCCCAGCAAGAGCGCTTCAGTCGTAAAAAGCATGACGCAGAATTTCCTGCTGAGGCCATCAACTTTGTGTTGGCTGAGGCAGGCGTTACCCCAGAGAAACTGCAGGCCATTGTTTTCTATGATAAACCCCTGCTCAAGTTTGAGCGCCTGTTAGAAACTTACCATGCCTTTGCCCCGGCTGGCCTTTCTTCTTTTCTCAAGGCCATGCCCATCTGGCTCAAAGATAAATTCTTTTTTAAAAGAATGCTGCGCCGTGAATTGAAAAAGCTGGGGCTGCAAAAACTACCCCTGCTGTTCGGTGAACACCACCTCTCTCATGCGGCCAGTGCCTTTTACCCCTCACCCTTTGAAAAGGCCGCAATTCTCACCATTGATGGGGTGGGCGAATGGGCTACGACCACCATCGGTTTAGGGTCTGGTGCTGAAATTGAGATTGTCAAAGAGGTGCAGTTTCCTCATTCTTTAGGATTATTCTACTCAGCCATCACCTACTACCTGGGCTTCAAGGTTAACAGTGGCGAATATAAGGTTATGGGCCTGGCGCCCTATGGCGAGCCCGACGGTAGCCGGGTAGCAGAGCTTAAAGAGCGCCTACTGGCTGAGGTAATCTCTGTCAAAGAAGATGGCTCGTTCTTTTTAAACCTTGCTACTTCAATTTCACCACCGGCCTGCGCATGACCAAAGATCACAAGTGGCAAGGGCTGCTGGGTATCACCAGGCGCAAGGCCGCAGGCACCCTTAAACAAGAACATGCCAACCTGGCCCTGGCTGCCCAGCAGATTACTGAAGAGAGTATTCTCAAACTGGCCCAAACGGCCCAGCAAATCACCGGCAGCAAAAACCTGGTAATGGCCGGGGGGGTGGCGCTCAACAGCGTAGCCAATGGTAAGCTGCTGCGCTCGGGCATTTGTCAAAAATACTTTTTTCAACCAGCGGCTGGTGACGCCGGGGGTGCCATGGGTGCGGCACTTTGTGCCAGCTATCTGCGTGAGGGGTCGGCAAAACGTTTCACCATGGCAGATGTATACCTGGGCCCACGTTATTCTGAAATAGAAATTCTTCGCACCTTGAAAAAATACAGTGCCAGCTATGAGCATATCGCTTCTTTTAAAAACCTATCTGAGAAGGTGGCAGCCCTGTTGGCCAAAGGCTCTATCGTAGGCTGGTTTCAGGGGAACCTTGAATTTGGGCCCAGGGCCCTGGGCAACCGCAGCATTCTGGCTGACCCGCGCCGGCCTGAAATGCAGGCACGTTTAAATGCAGAGATAAAGTTTCGCGAGGGCTTCAGGCCCTTTGCCCCAGCGGTGCTGGCCGAAGATGCCTCAAAGTACTTTGACTTAAAGGTGCCCTCACCCTATATGCAGGTCGTTTGCCCTATCAAGGGGGTAAAGGTTCCCCAGAAGCGGGCAGCCTCTCTGGCAGCCAGCCTCAAAATGGTGAAAACGAAAATACCGGCTGTAACGCACATCGACGGCTCAGGCCGGGTGCAAACCGTTTCTAGAAGCAGCAATGAACGTTTTTACGCTCTTCTAAAAGCCTTTAAAGCAAAAACAAAGCTCGGCATGCTGGTAAACACCAGCTTCAATGTGCGCGGTGAACCCATGGTCTGCAGCCCAGAAGAGGCCTATCTCTGTTTTATGAAAACAGGCCTTGATTACCTGGTTATTGAAAACTTTCTTTTGTCTAAGGCTGAGCAACCAGAGCTATCGCTGCCCGGGGCGCCCCTGGCACTCGATTAATTTTTTCACAAAAAAGCAAAAAAGTTCAAAAAATCTGGGAAATTTTTCGCCCCGGGGGGTATTACCCCTGTAAAAGCATGTCGGAGTACAAAAATGAACACACCCACCAATCGTCGCCTCGAAGACCTTGAGACTTATGAAAAGGCTGATTTTGAACTGGTAACGTATTCACGTGATGGAGAAATCTGCCACGTTGAGGTTTATTAATTAGAAAGGTTGTCGCAAAGGCGCCCTTCGGTAAGATTTTTCCCCGGTCATTGAGTGCTCGACAAAGATCTTTTCTTAGATTTCTTTGTCTTACATTTAGCGAAATGCCCGGGGCAAAATCACTCAGGGCCCCTTTTCAACTTACTGTTTCTTTTTCTTGCGGTTATACTTCTTACGTTTCTTTTTAGCTTTTTTAGCGACTTTCTTTTTCTTGTCTTTTTTCTTGTATTCTTTTTTGACCTTTTTCTTGTAGTCTTTCTTCTTATACTCTTTTCTAACTTTCTTTTTGCGGTCTTTTTTATATTCTTTTTTCGCCTTCTTTTTAAAGGCGCTTTTAGAAGGTTTCGAACGGCAGTAAGAAGCTACCTTCTTACCCTTTCTCATGTACCCACCAACCCAGACACAGTCTGAATCAGATTTACAGGCCGAAGCACTCTTGCCCTTACATTCTGCGAAGGCACTCTGGGTGTAACCAAATGAAGCGGCAAAGGCAAACAGGGTGGCCAATGCCAGGCGATTTAATCTTTTCATAGTTAAGCAGCCTGCATGCAGGCTGTTTAAACCGTCAATTCGAATACCAAAATCTGGTTGAGAAAAATAATAATGTGGTCGAACCTTTTGGCTTCACCAGGCGTCGTTCAGAGGTCTTCGATAAAGAACACCAGACCCCAGAGCTGCTCGCGAGAGAGTGTTTCGCCAAAGCCGGGCATGGTCTGCTGGTTTTCGAATTTGGCTCCGTTTTTGATTTTGCGATAGATGCCCGCGCGCATTTTATCACCACCAAAGGTAAAGCCCATGGTCATACCAAAGGTGCCCAGCTTGCGGGGCATCTTCTTGAACTGTGGCGCATTTTTTAATTTTCCCCGGGGCCCATGACACTGGGCACACTGGCGCTGCCAAAGAGCGCGGGCCTCAACTTCAAGGGCCTGATCATAAAAGTGTTTTGGTGGTTCGGTTTCACTGATG
>CAZHLC010000537.1:0-3625 GCA_964532545.1 uncultured Leptospiraceae bacterium
GTCAAACCAACCACCAGATGTGGTTATACGATGGCGAATGCGGCCGGTGCGCATCTCGTACTGGTAATTGGCCGCAGTGGCAAAACCATTGTAGTTGCGGTTCACATCAAGCTGGTAGTCGCGCCCGTAGGCGTAGGCGCCAGTTAAATCGACCTTACCCAGTCTGCCCAGTTCTTTAAACACGCGTACCCCGCTCATCAGCAGAAAATCGTTGTCTGGTTTATTCAACTCATTGCGACCATCTTCGGCCAGGTCGGCGCCACCATCGGTGTTGGCCCCATACTGGGTATAGTAGCTGAAGGCATGCAGGCCGATAACTTTGGGAATTTGTGCACTTACATTGAGCCCTGTGCGCCAGCTGAAGGTTCTACCCTGAAAATCGCTGACTTTCTTATCTGCCTGACCTGTATTTACCAGACCATAGATACCTGCGAAATCTGAGCTGGCATAGCTGAGAATGTCGCCCATGGCCTGTACTGTCACCAACTCGTTCACAATGTAGTCTACCTGAATGCCATCAATGGTATCGAAAAAGAAGTACTCGGTGATGGCATCACCAATCTGGTATCTTTGACGCCCAAACCCTATGGCAAGTTCGGGCACAGGGTAGTAATTAAAGTAGAGCCTTGAAAAGTTTATGGGGTTTGAAGCATCGTCACGCCCCTGAAACTGGTCAGAACCAACGGCTGCGCCTCTTGAGGCCTGCACAAAGAACTCGGTTTTTTTATAGCGGGCATCGAAGCGCAGCTCAAGGGCCATAATACCAAAATTGATGGTATCATCAGTATTTAAGAAGTCACTTTGCTGGTTTTCAACGAACTTCTTTTGATCGAAGTTCTGCAGATCGTCATTGTTCACATGTATAAAACTTGATGTGAACTGCAGCGAAGCTGCAAAGAGCGACGCGCTTGAAAGCAGGGTCGCCAATGCGACCGAGAGCTTTTTAGGGTTCATGTTTTTTCCTTCGTTTAATCAGTTAGCCTGGTAATTTTACCTTTTCTTTTATTTGTTTGCCCTGTGCTTTTCCCGGTTGTTATAATTGCTAATATTCGCTACTTGTTGAAAAGCCTGGGGTCATAAATGTTTTGCCCGTATAAGCACTGACCCCGGCATTGCCTATATCATAGGCACTGTCTGTC
This sequence comes from uncultured Leptospiraceae bacterium, assembly GCA_964532545.1. GTDB lineage: Bacteria > Spirochaetota > Leptospiria > Turneriellales > CAZHLC01 > CAZHLC01. Next base: position 1,140 of record CAZHLC010000537.1, read on the forward strand.
AAATCTGAAGCATCGCTCTTCAACACCGCTGACTTTCTTTCGAAGTTCTCTTTTGAACCTTTCGAACTCGTCCATTTTACGGTATCTATTACCCGGCCATCACCATGTACAAGCGCGAGAGTACTGCCTGAACCGCTGAGATTCATTGAGACATTGGCAGCTACGGCTGCTGATAGATTCAAATTGGCCGCACTGAAAATATTTCCGGTCTCTCGATAAAAAACGAAATAACCATTATTGGCTACTGACACGTTGATACCACTGGTATTAAATTCATTTGATGAATTCTCTTGTATATTGAAATTCAGTGTGTTCAAATTTAACGCACTACCTGATATATTCTTAATCTCAAGAAACTCATCATTATCATGGGCTGTACCCCCTGATTCAAGGCTGCCAACCCAGCCGATTTCAGTAATTTTAAATTCATCAGTCAGAAGTTGAAAACTATCAGAAGTTGCAATTACTGTTGATGAACCCTGTTCTCTCAGCTCAACCTGAAAGTAATAGCCGCGGGTAGCGGCACTGAGATTGTGAGTATAGGTAGAACCGGTAACCGGGGTTGAACTGGTAGGTAGCGTAACACCATCGGTGGTACCAAACCCCACATATACATCTACACTGCTATCAACTTCCCAGTCAACCAGCAGGTTTGGTTTTTGATCGGTAGTTTTAATACGAATACCCTTCTTATTCTCTTCTTGAAAGTTGAAACCTTCGCGTTGAAAGAAACGTTTTATACGATCAAGGTTCTGGCCACGCACCACCACCACGACACCATCGGTTTCTTCAAGATTGGGGGTGGTAGCGGTATCTTTACCATTACCAATGGGAACAGAAAAGAAGGCTGCGAAATCTTGTTTTAATTCAAAACGATCTTGAAACTGTATGAGTTCACCATCAAGCAGGTCTTCTGTAATAGTCAGGTCTTCACCCATCATCCATGAGAAGTTCATGATTTTTGCTACGTTGTGGTAATTGACTGGGTTGTTAAATGATGACGAATTCGTCCAGATAATGCGTTTTTTTCCTTTATCGTAGGCATCGGTGGTGAAATCGTCGTGAATGCCAAAGTCACTGAAACTGGGTGTGTAAAACCATACATTCTGGGCGGCCCCGTAAAATCTGAACAGGTCTGGTTTGGGTCTGCTCTGGCTATTATTCTGGGTAATACGAAAAGGGCTGCTTGAGGTCGAACCTGAAAAATTCAACTCTCGCGGGGTAAAGTAGACTTCGATTTCGTATTGCCCCACACGCTTCAGCTTAGGCAGGTGATTTATGGTCTTAGCTGTGCCTGTTTTGTTTGCCTTGATCTGCTCGTATTCGCTGTTACATAAGAAGTTGTACTCGCGCGATTCTATACGAATATAATAGACCGGGTCATAGCTCAAAATAACGATTGTTTCATTTGTATCAAAGATGAAGAATTCATAACTTGAGGTGTGATCTCTTCGCACCACCTCTGCGTCAGCAGGAACAATCATACCATTGGGCACAACCCCTTTCGCCTTGGTCAATTTAGCGACGTCTTCATTCAGAGAAGACATACCTTTTTTGATATCAAATACTACAGGTTTGGTATAATCATCATCATTAAAGATTGAGCAGCCTAAAAAAGCTGATAGAGAAATAAATAAAAGGCTAAGCGCCTTAGAGCGCATTATTGGCTCCGTCGGCCGCATCTATTTCTGAGTCATTGCCATCGGTCGAAGTGGGAACGAAGAATGAAAACTCATCGATTTTATAGGCTTCTTGATTGAAAGCCGCAGCAATCGCTGGGGCATCACGAATTATTATGAAATTCTCATCGTTGTTGTTAACAGCATTTGAGCTGAAATTCAGTGAGCCAAGAATTACTGTCTTATCATCAATTATTATCACTTTGTGATGCAGAAGACGATTACCTGCGCCAGGCCGACGACAAAGCTTAAAGAAGCCAATGCGCTTACGCAATTCGGTAAATGAAACCCCACTGTGACTCTGGCTAGACATGTACTGGTTACGATCCATCCAGACTCTGACATCGATACCCTTTTTGTAGGCCCGTTCTAAACGATCCATAGTCAGCTTGTCTGTAAAGGCAAAGGCAAGAAACCAGATTTTCTTCTCGGCGTTTTCAATGAGATCCATCACTACGTTAAGGCCGTGCCTGAGAAACTGGCACTGATCTTGTCCGTTCTGCATGTCATAGTACTCATACATTTTGCCTTCGGGCCCACAGTAAGACGAACCAGTGCATGGCAGAGTAGACAGGTCTTCACATTTCTGAGTGGCGCCGGTGGGCTGCCCGGTAGCATCGTGACGCAAATAAGAAGGAAAGACCTGTTGATATGGAGTAAAAAACGATTGAATGGTCATTTGATTAAAGGCAAGCTTGGTTTCAGGATAGGTTGCCCAATTGCCCGCGGGTGAGCCATAGAGTGTTCTATAGGCTGCATCTTTAGCGCTGGCAAAGGCTTCTTGCTTAAACTGCACATCAAAGTCAC
>CAZHLC010000538.1:0-3615 GCA_964532545.1 uncultured Leptospiraceae bacterium
CCCAGGCGGGGTACATGCCGGTGTCGAGGTTCAACCTCATGGCTACTCTAATGGGCTCTTTGCGGCCTTCTGCGAGGGATATTAGGTCTTGTAATTCATCGAGATGATCGAGATGAATACGGGCCCCATCATTTACAGCGCGCTCTAGATCAGCCTTACGCTTATAGGGCCCGTTAAAAATGATCTTCTCACCCGGTATACCGTTGGCCCGGGCCTTCTGGTATTCAAAACCAGAAACCACCTCGGCCCAGCTGCCCTCATCGTGAAAAACATTACAAATAGCATTGAGATAGTTGGTTTTGTATGACCAGGCGATCTGGGTGTTGGGGTAATCAGCGAAAGCCTCTTTAAGCTTTCTGCATTTTTGGCGGATATTAGCCTCTGAAAAAACAAATAATGGTGAGCCAAACTCTTGCAGCAGCTGTTCAACCCCTACCCCGTCGATGGCTGAAATGGGCTCAGGTATGACATGGCCACCAAACTTGTTGGCCGCCCCCATAAACTGGCGGCGAATCACCGGGCGCACATAGGGTTTCTTGCTCATCGGTATTGAACCTGCCCCGAGGTTGATAAAGAATCGATGGTTTGCATGGGCACGATTTCATCCCAACTGTGGCGCACGAAAACTGTGCCTACCTCATAGTCTGTTTTTGCTTGTTGGGCGGGTCTTAGACCCGCCCCTGAGTTAGAGTCAATCGCCAATTGCAGGCACATGGCCGGTAAATTGATACCTGCCCGGGTGGCCAGATATACCCAGGCGGGAAAGCGGGGGTTCATCTCTAGCAGATAAATCTCGCGGGTTTTTTCTTCGATAATAAATTCTAACTCGCAGCCACCATCCCAATTCAAGTGGTTTAATATCTTGGCGCTCAGCTCAAGAATCTGCTCATTCTTGATGGTAACACCGGCCCAGCCCTTACCCTTATCTGTGAGATAGAGCTTTTTCATGGCCACGGCCCCCAGCATTTTGCCACCAGCCGAAAGGGCCGCAACATTACACTCTTCACCTTTGATCGATTGTTGGGCCAGAATGGGCAGGCCCCAGCTACTGGCTATGCGGTAGAAGTACCCCACTGCTTCATCAATTGACTGAGCCAGATAGGCATCATAGAAGCGCCCCTTCATATAAAGGGGAAAATCAAGCTGGCCCGCTAATTCTCTCAGGGCTGAGACATCTTGTAGAACATAGGTCTCGGGCAACTTCACCAAAGAAGCACCCAGGTGCTCTTCAAGCAGGGTCTTATCGCGCATGCGCAAACTGGCAGGCTGCGGTAAGAATGTATCTACCTTCATTTCAACAAGCCTGTCTTTAATCGCGATGAAGTTTTCAAGTTCAGAATCAAGGGTAGGCAGAAGCACATTGAACTTTTCTTTCTGCTGAATCATCTCTAGACGCTCAAGCAGGGCCTGCTCGCCCGAAGACGGGTAGGGAATAATATAGCTGGCATCGAGCAACTCTTGCATAAAATTGCCAGGGTCGAGTACATCATAGGCCAGCCCCACCAGTCGCAAATCTAAACCAGATTCTTTAAGAGAACGCAGAACCGGTACCCCCGGGCCAGGGCTGTCGACGGCATTCAGCCCGGTAACACCTACGGTAATGTCGCTCATAGGCCGTGCTCGAAACCCAGTTCTTTTAACTGAATCAGCATGTCGGCAAGGTCACGTTCAATTTGTTCAGTGCTCACTTCATATTCATCACAAATCATTTTTATAATCTGCTTCTTGCTCTTACCATTCTGCACAGCCCGCAAAATGGCCAGCCCGGTTTCATTCAGGGTATAGGTATTGCCGGTTGAGGGGTCGAAGAGAAAGCCCGTATCTGACAGGGCCAGGTTCTTGATCTGGTTGGTAGACATTGAATCGTTTTAAGTTTCAGCTCAGTGGGGGGATATTAGTATCCCCCATTAGACCGGTTGATTTCTTAACCAGCCAACACTTAAATGCCCAAGGTGCAAGTGAAAAAGGGTTGCCAGCCAAACCTTTGCCTCGAGAATTATGCATGGCCGCTGTTGAAATGATGATTGTCGACGACGACGTTGAATTAGCTGATCTGCTGCGTCTGCAACTTGAGGCCAAGGGTTTTGAATGTAAGGTGGCCTATAATGGCACCCAGGCCATTCAAATGTATCAAGATAACCGCCCGGCCATCATTCTGCTCGATGTAAATATGCCCGGCATTGATGGTTTTGTGGTAGCCCGCAAAATTCGCGGCCAGAGTGGTTCAAAAACCAAACCCAACATTATCATGTTAACTACCAAACATTCAAGCGAAGACGTGCTTAAGGCCCTTGAAAACGGCGCCAATGACTATGCCGTAAAACCGGTGCAGATGCCCCTGTTACTTGATAAAATCAAAAAGGCCATGGCTGCCATATGAGCGACGATCTACAGAAAAAGCTGGCTGAAATTCAGCAGCGCTATGCCGGTAAAATGCAGGCCAAGCATGACGAAATCGCCAAGATGCTGAAAGATTACCGCATGGGCAAGATTGGTGAAGACGAATTATATCCCCCAGTTCATACCCTGGCAGGTTCAGCCGAAACTTTCGGTTTCACAGAAATCGGCGCCAAGGCCCGCATTGCCGAAGAAAAAATTGATAACAAAGCAGATAAAAAAGAGGTCATATCATTAGTTGAAGAACTTCTGAGCACCATGCAGGCCTCTATTTAAATGATTCGTAATCACACTCTTGGTATTCTTATACTCATTCTCGTGAGCGTTTCGGTCTTCGTTGGCGGAACCAACATCTACCTACTCTATCGGGGCAGCTTTGAAGATTATCGCCAGCGCCTGGGGCAAATTGCCAAAACCCAGGCCCATCTAATCAATGCCGTGGCCCGCTATGATGAAAAGTACGGCGACAAAATACATCCTGAAGGGGCTACCACCGCTACGGTCAATAAGATCGTAGCCGCCCTCAAACAATACGCCGGCTTCGGTGAAACCGGCGAGATCTTGGTAGCCCGTCGCCTCGAAAACCGTATCATGTACATCTATTCGCAGCGAAAGCCCGTCGAAGATCTGGGCCTGGTGCCCATGAACTCTGAAAATGCCGCCCCCATGAAGGCCGCCCTGCAGGGCTCAAACGGCATTATGCGGGGGCCCGATTACAACGGCACTGAGGTTCTGGCGGCCTACCAGCATATTCCCCTGCTGAGTTTTGGCCTGGTGGTAAAGGTCAATGTTGAAGAGATCAGGCGCCCTTTTATTCGCACAGCCATGATCAGTAGCGGGGTGGCGGCGGTGGCCATTGCCATTGGCACCATTCTGTTTTTCTACTTCGGCCAGCCCCTGGTGCGCAAACTGCAGCGCTACAGCGAAGAACTCGAAGAAGAAGTACAAGACCGCACCGAGAGCCTCAAAATCGCCAACGAGGCCCTGGCTGACGAAGTCAAGTTTCGTAAAAAAGCCGAAGGCGCCAAAGATGAGTTTGTCAGTACAGTCAGCCACGAGCTACGCACACCACTAACAGCTATTATTGGCTCAATGGGGTTGCTCAAAGGCGGGGTGGCCGGCGCTCTCAGTGAGAAGGCCAACCGCATGATCGAGATTGCCCACAACAACGGCAACCGCCTGCTGCGCCTCATCAACAACATTCTCGACATTCAAAAG
>CAZHLC010000539.1:0-3612 GCA_964532545.1 uncultured Leptospiraceae bacterium
TCGTTCTGCTGCAGGGGCATAGTGAAGCGAAAACCCAGAATCACGTCGGTCGAATCGCGTGACCGCCCGCCTTCAGCCACCTCTCCCAAATCGCGAGAGACCTCACCACTTAGATTTAGCTCGGGCAAAAGCTGGTTTTCGCGTAAGGCTACCCGGGCCTTTGCCCGCCTGAGCATTTTGTTAATCATTCTCAGCTCAGGGCGCCCAGCCAGTGCTTTCTTAATGGCCTGCTTTCCGGCAGGTGGGTTTCGGCAGGCGGCCGCGTTCATTTGAGGCAGGGGATTGAGCTTTGTTACGATGGGTCACCATTTGCGGCCCGGTAGAACAATGAGAGATCATTGGCAGTAGATTGAAGATCACGCTCTGCTGCCCGAACCAATCGCCGACGCCGGTTAAGGTTCTGCTGATTTTCAATGAGAAAAATTCTTGCCCGGGCCCCGCGCCGAACCTGCTCTTCAAAAGCTGTCTGCCTCTGCAGCGCAATGCTGTAAAGGTTTTGATAAACACCCAGCTGCCGCCCGGCCGCCACCCAGCGCCAGTATGCGATGCGCGCCTGGCGCTGAATTCTAACCTTGGTTAATAGAACTTCAATACGAGACATTTGAAAAGCAAGCTCTGAATCTGTCATGCCAAAGCGGGCCGCGTCAATCGAGCGGTTACGTAACAGGGGCAGCAGAACTCCTACCCTGAATTCTCCCCCCGTGTTGGTGAACTCTTTGTCTTCATAGGTAGGAAACACTCCGTCAGAAATTCGGTACCCACCGAACACACTGGCACCCATGGGGCGCAGCGGCTGAGAGATCTTAGCGCCAGCAGTACGACCTGTCCAGAATCCGTTAACGCGGTCATAGCCATTAAGTTCAAGCTTGGTGTCGAAGGCACCTCGAGCGGCGCGTCTTTTGCCCCTAGAAGATCGCAATGCGGCCAGACTTTTTAAAATCTCAGGATAGCGTTTCACTGATGCACCCAGAACTTCATCTAGAGTAAGGGGGTTGTCGGTTTTCGCAGGTACTGTTTGCACTTTCTGTGCGAAGAGCCCCGCAGTAAAAAAAAGAAAAATTGTTATACGAACAAGGTTAGGGTAAATCACTTAGAGCCCTTAGAACTCGAAGACCCCTTTGAATTCGAATTCGGCACATTAGGAAACTCAGGAGGAAAATTATTCAGACGACGCCAAATCTCGTAACCAACCGAAACTTCGCCCAGCAGAACCCAGCCCACGGTCTTCACCCCGAAACGCAGGTACGTCTCATCAGGCCAGGGGTTGGGGTCGTCAGGGTCTTCAGTGATCAGAACACGAAACTTTCCCCCCTCGCTCGCTGAAGGGTCTACCGCAGACACAATGCCGCCGAAGGTGCCAATGGCAACCGAGGGCCAACCACTGAACTGTACAGCTGGCCAACCTTCAAACTGCAGACGCGCCTTATGGCCCGGTCGAACCAGGGCAACATCTCGGCCGTTAATAAAGATTTCAACCGCTCGCTCTACATTGGTTGGCACAAAGGTCGCAATGACCTGCCCGGCTTTAACAACAGTGGCCACATCACCCGCATTTACGCGCAGAATGACGCCGTCACGGGGGGCTCTCACTGTTTGTGCCGCCTGTCGCGAAAAATTCACCTGAATTCGATTGAGTTCAGCCGCCGCTGAGGCTTCAGAACTTCGTAGTTTCTCAACGTTAATTCTTGCCTTTTCATATTCACGCCGAGACGCCAGCCCGTCTTTGTAAAGATTACGGGTACGTGTTAGATCGAGTCGTGCGGTGGTCACCGCTGTTCTCGCAGCACCCAGTTTGGCCCGAATCTGGGCACGCTCTGCCTCTAAACGCTGCAGCAGCAAAGGGTCGTTATCAACAATCTGCACAATCGGGTCACCAGCCTTGACCAGGCTGCCATCTCGAACATGCCACTCTTTGATGCGGCCCGCAACCAGAGCGTTGATCTCTTGCAGCCTGTCGGTTGGGTTAAGGGCAGTTATGGTGCCGAGGCCCTGGGTGATCTGAATCCATGGTACGAAAATAAGAAATAAAATAATCAGTAATACTAGAATAGACATCATGCGCGCAACAGTGCGAAACACGCGCGGAGTCTTAATCTTATGCAATGTCTTAAACTTACTGCTATGTAACTGCATAGACTTCATCAGTTCTACTTCTTCTTCGTTTGTTTTTTTTCTTTTTTTGTCATTTTATTTAAAGTTTCTCGAAAGGCCTTATGACTGTGGGAAAGCACCTGGGCCTCACGACCAAGGTAGAGAAAGGTATCGTATGCTAAACTCTGGCTGCCGTTCGAAAAGAAAATCACTGTCGTAGCAAGCTCGGCTCTGAGGTAGGCGATGGCCTGCTTCAGGTAAACATCTTCGATTAAATCGAATTGCTGCATCAAAACCAGAACTCTGGGTTTATTAAGAATGGCGCCAGCAAGTTTAAGTTTTGTCATCTCAACCATAGAAAGTGGCCAACCAGTAGCATCTAAACCATCAGGCAGTTGCTCGATTGTGTCGTACAACCCTACGACATCAAGTACTTCCATAATTTTTTCAGGCTCACCTGACAGATTATTCAAATTTAGAAACTCTCGAATAGACATATCAACCAGAGAGATTCGATCTAAAATGATAATCTGCTCACGAAGACAATGGGGTTCTAGATCAAGAATGTCTGTTCCCCCGAAAACTATCAGGCCTTTATCTGCGGCCTCTTGCCGCCGCAGCAGCTTTGTGAACCAGCGAACCACCCCGTAGTCTTCACCAACAGCCAGAACAGTGGCCCCCCCGGGCAGTTCAAAGTCTATCTGTATGGGCATGCCACTCGAATACCCTTCTACATTTTTCAAATCAAGGCTTGCATCATCTTTTTTCGGATTAAAATTTCCAGCGACATCTTCTTGATCTACTTGATAGAAAAGAGAGAGCTCATCGACCGCACCACACAAATCGTAAAAGTGCCCCAGGTAAGTGCCAAATTGACTGATACTGGCAAAAACGCCCGTAAGAACCAGCTCGGCCGCGACAAGTTGCCCCAGGCCTAACTGGCCTTGAATAACAAGCCAACCGCCAAGGCCCAGCAGAGAGGCGCTGGCAAAGGCATAAATAAAAAGCAGGCTGATGATTTGAGAAAAATGTTTACGAAAATGGCTTACATCTTTTTGAATATAGTTATTGGTAGCATCATCTGTACGTTTAATCGCATAATCGATCTGGTGTTTACCGTAAAAGAAGCTACTTGAAGCACTCAGGCCTTCAAGCCATTCTGCAGTCTCATGTTTCGCATGCGAAAGAGCCAGCGAAGTTTGAATGGCAGATTTACCCCAGATCGTCCAGACCAGAACGAGTAGAGCAATGATCACCAGATTAAAAACCAGAAAGGCCGGATGATAAAACGATACAAGGGTGAAACCAACCACGGCCTGCAAAACAACGGTAAAGCCCCCGATCAGCAATTTGGGCAACGCCTTCTGTACATTTACAATATCAAAGTAGCGGTTAAACAGAGGTGCCTGCAGGTAATTTTCAAAAAAGGCGTTTTTGGCATACAGAGCCCGCAAAGAAATTTCTGCAACCAGCCTTGAATAGAAACGGCGACCATAAACCACCATCAGGTACTCGCGAAAT
>CAZHLC010000540.1:0-3611 GCA_964532545.1 uncultured Leptospiraceae bacterium
TACCGGGTTATGAGGTGGCTGGCACGGTTGAAGCTCTGGGCCCGGGTGCTAAGGTCTTTCGCAAAGGTGATAAGGTTCTGGCATTTACTCCCTTCGGCGGCTACGCAGAGTTGGCAATTACCAAGACTGCTGGCTGTTTCAAACTGCCACCCAAGATGAGTTTTGTTGATGCGGCCTCGATTCCCGTCAACTTTGCCACAGCGTATCATTCACTGCATCATACGGGGCAGATTGGTAAGGGTTCGCACGTACTTATTCATGCGGCCGCGGGTGGTGTTGGTCTCAGTGCCATTCAGTTGGCCAGGCTGGCTGGTGCAACCATCTATGGTACGGCCGGCTCTGATGCCAAGCTTGATCTGATCAAGGGCTTTGGCGTTCATCATCCTATTAATTACCGCACGCAAGAATTTGACAAAGAGATTATGCGCCTTACTGATAATGAAGGTATTGACATTATTCTTGATTCGATCGGCGGCTCATACCTGAAGAAGGGCGCTAAAATCCTGCGGCCCCATGGCCGCATTGTAGCCTTTGGCGTTGCATCGATATCGAACCGTTCGGGCCTTGGCCTGATTGCAGCTCTTCCCCAGGTAGTAAGTATGCTGACATTAAATGGTATAACTTTTCTTTCTAGAAGTTTAGGATTTTACGGCGTGAATATGAAGGCCATTGGCGATGAAAGACCTGAAGTTCTGGCCGAAGCCATGACACAGGTCTTGAAGTTATTCAAGGCCCGCAAAATCAAAACCGTGGTCAACCACAAGTATTCATGGCAAGAAATTGGTGCTGCTCATGAACTCATTCAATCGAGAAAAAGCACAGGAAAAATTGTTTTAACGGTAGATTAATCATGGCCCAGAAAAGCAGAACTTATAAATTACTATCACCCTTAGATAGCCAGCCTATTGGCACGTTTAAGTCTGAATCAGAGAAAGAAGTCACCAAAAAGATTGAGCGCCAGCGCAAAGCCCAAAAAGATTTTGGCCGACTTGGTTTAAAAGAGCGCATTAAGATTCTAAAACAGATTCGTAAAGAATTCATCAAACAGTCGAATGCGCTCATTGAAAGAACCCGTGCTGAAACGGGCAAACCCTATGCCGAAATTTATGGGGGTGAAATTGTCGCAAATATTGAGCTAATTGATTTTTATGTAAAAAACGCTAAAAAGGTGCTCAACCCAGAAAAGGTTCCCATCAACCCTGTAAACTATCCTGGTAAAAGCGGCTATATTCATCATGCGCCTCTTGGCGTTGTGGGGGTACTCTCTTCATGGAACTATCCCGTAGCTCTGGCTATGCGCGCCATTGTACCAGCCTTAATCGCCGGCAATGCGGTGGCCTTTAAGCCTTCAGAGCAGGCCAGCAGCACTGGCGAACTGATTGGTGAAATCTTTCAGGCCCATTTACCAGAAGATGTGTTATTGACCTACTATGGCCAGAAAGAAACCAACCAGGCCATTGTTAAGTTCGCCAATAAAATCAACTTCATCGGCAGTGTCGCTACTGGCCGCTCGGTTGCGGCTCTTTGTGGAGAGAACCTTATACCCTGCTCTACTGAACTTTCGGGCAAAGATGCTGCCATTGTGCTCGATGACTGCAACTTTGAAAGAGCGGTCAATGGGGTAATCTGGGGTGCCTTTACCAATACCGGCCAGAACTGTGCCTCGGTAGAGCGGGTCTTCGTGCAGAAGGGTATCGCCGACAAATTTATCAGTGCCGTTGTTGAAAAAGTGAAACGACTGCGCCTTGAAGATGATATTGGCCCCATGAAGAACGAAAATCAGATGAAAATGCTGATGCGCCATATTAATGAAGCCAAAAACGCAAAGGGTGCTGAAATTCTGGCCGGGGGTAAACGTATTCAGAAAACTCTTTATTTTGAGCCCACGGTGATCAAGGTGAAAGATACCAAACCTGCTTTTATGAACGAAGAGACTTTTGGCCCGACTCTGCCCATTGTTGTAGTCAATGATTTCGATGAAGCCCTTGAGAAGGCCAATGACAGCTCTTATGGTTTAACCATGAGCGTATGGACGTCTGACATAGACCACGTCGAGGGCCGTATCGCAGACATCGAGGCCGGGGTGATAACTATTAACAACTGTGTTTTTACCGGAGCTTTAACCTCGGCACCATGGGGTGGAGTCAAAGAAACCGGGTCGGGTGTTACCAATTCAAAATATGGTCTGCTTGAAATGACCCGGCCACAGTTTCTTTTAAAAGACAAAAACAAGGCAGCTAAAGAGCCCTGGTGGTACCCCTACTCTGATGATTTAATCACTCTGATGAAAACTGTTATCGGGGCCTACAGTGGCAAAGTGGGCAACTACCTGAAAGTGCCCGCGATCTTGAAAAAAGTTCTGCGCATACATATCTAGACCGTGCCGCGGGTTGCCATTATCGGCCGGCAGAATGTCGGTAAAAGCACACTGTTTAATGCCTTGATTGGCCGGCGGCACAGCATTGTTTTCGATGAGGCAGGTATTACCCGCGACCTTGTCAGCGCCCAGCTAGAACTATCTGACCTCAAAATCGATCTGGTTGATTTTCCCGGGTTTGAGCTGAATAAGAATCTCGACCCCGACGATCGCCTCAGCCGCCTTGCCATGCAGAATGCTGAAGCCCGCCTTACCGAATTCAGCCTGCTACTCTGGGTGGTATCACGCCAGGGTCTCAGCCCCTTTGAGCATGAGCTGGTCGATATTCTGCGCAGATTAAAGAAGCCCATCTGGCTGGTGGTCAACCATGTCGATGACCCGGCACTTGAAGCAGAAAGCTACAACATGTTAGAGCTGGGTTTTGAGCCGGTGGTTTTTGTATCAGCTCTGAACAAAAGGGGCATCAGTAATCTGCGTGAAAAACTGCATGAACACTTTGCCAAATCAACCGATGCGGCTGATGAAACTGACCAGATGCGTATGGCGATTGTCGGCAAACCGAATGCTGGTAAGAGCACTCTCTTCAACTGGCTGTTAAAAAAGAAGCTGGCTTTGACCTCAGATATTCCCGGAACCACCAGAGATGCAGTAGAGCATACCCTCAACTTCAAGGGTGAGCAGATCAGAATCATTGACACCGCAGGGTTACGCAAAAAGCGAAATGTACATCAACTGGTTGAAGCTTTTTCGGTTGAGCGTACCCGTGAAAACCTGGTGAATGCTGACCTTGTCTTGTTTCTGATTGATGGGCAAGAAGGCGTTGATAATCAGAACAAACACATTCTCGCCATGCTTGAACAAGATATTAAACCCACAGTTGTGATGGTGAACAAGGTAGACCTGCTGAGCGAAGCACAGCGCGACGAACTTGAGGGTGATTTAAAACACATTCAGAAAGCCTACTGGAAATTTCCCTACTTTTTTATTTCAGCCCTTGATGGCAAAAGAGTAACCAATGCCTTAGACAAGGCTCTGGTGATCTATAATAAGAGCCGCCAGAAGGCTTCAACTGCTAATTTAAACAAACTGCTCGAGCAGATTAAGGGGGTGCCGGTCATGGTCGATGCCCGCCTTAGATTAAAGTACATTACCCAGGCCTACCCTCGTCTTGAGTTCCTCATTTTTGCTAACAAGGCAAGAGTGGGCCACAACATTCGGCGTTTTATTACCTCAA
>CAZHLC010000541.1:0-3610 GCA_964532545.1 uncultured Leptospiraceae bacterium
CTACTGTTCGGCGTCTTTTTTCTCGTAGTGTTTTTTCGATTCACTTTAAGGCCAAACAACTAAGATCGCTGTCTGTTAGCGGTGACACCGAAAGACAGAAAGTAAGCTGTGTGTTTAAAAAACTTCATCATACGTTCTTTTGAGTCGCCATCAATTTCAGTGGTCTCATCAAGGGCGGCCTGCATATGCTCAAGCCAGCGGGCCGCAGCCTGCTCGGTCATCACAAAATCAATATGACGCGCGATCAATGCCGGGTGGCCCTTACGCTCTGAGTATAAAGGGGGGCCACCGAAACGCTGGCAGAAAAAGTCGACTTGATTATCAATAGCATCTTCGATCTTTTTACCTTTAAAGATGTTACGAAACCATTTCTGCTCATCATTAAAAACTCTCTGGTAAAAATTCGTCGAAAGCTTGCGAATGAGTGGCTCGCCCAGTCGCTCATAGAGATTTACCTCATCGATGATAAAGGCCTCTTCGCTGCTTACGCCACAGGCGGCCACGATCTGTTCTTCAAACATATTCATAGTTTTTGGCAGAAAATATGCTCAAGCCAGCCTTGAAACCGTAAAAAACCAGTTGACAGAATATCTACATGAGAATGATTCTCAATATCAATTATGATGATTCAGGGAAATAGAAGCCTGCTGATCGCGCTTATGCAGGCAAAAGAGGAGAACCAGATGGAGCGTTTGGCATCAGGAAAGCACAGTCGCATAGAAAAGACCAACCAGGGGCAATACGATTTAATCATTAATGGTAAGTGCATAACTATGAGCCGTTCAACGATGAGCGATGTTTATCATACCTTAATGCTGGCCAATGGGTTGCTTGAGGTTAGTGAACAGCTGCGGCAACAGGGCGATTCAGTATAGCAGGTTGCGCTGCATAACCTGCTTTAAAACCAGGTCTGCAGCCCCAGCTCACCGCCATCGAGAATGGCAGCTTCTTGCCCCAGGTATTTATATCCTACAAAGATTCTGAAGCGGTCAAAATGGTAGCCGATTCTGGCAGTTGCATCAAGGTAGCTGATAAACGAGTAGCTCATCTTGCCGATATGAATATCTAACGAAAGCGGGCGAGCAAAGAAGAATTGCAGTTTCATACCAAAAGAGTTTCCGCCACCGGTAAGGTTGTGCAGCTCAGCGTAGGCCAGGTAAAAACTCAGATTAAAACTGTAGATCTGCACCACTGAGAAATCTAAACCTACTTCAATGCTGGTAAGGCTGTCGTTTGTTTCACGATATTGCCTGATGTCGGCCATGGGCCCCAGCAGCCCGAAAAAGCGACTGCTGAAACCACCAAAGTACGCCCAGGTCTCTTTATCGAGATATTGACCCCCACCCCAGATGGTGAAATAGTGGTTTTTAAGATTCAGCGAGGCATTGTGTTGCTGGGCTAACTCTTTTTCACGGGCATCAAAGCGGGTCTTTTCTTTTTTTACCCAGTCTGCCCTTGCATCAGCAATGGCGGCCTTCTGGGCTGCCCGGCTTTTTTCATACTGTTTGTACTCTTTCTCACTGATAGTTCGCACCTCACCACCGTCATCTCTAATCATTAACCTTTTTGATTTGGGAAATTTTTCGATCACCTCAAGGGGTGGTTTTTCTCTCAGCGTATAGGGAACCTTAAACTTACGTTTTTTATAGGGCTCGAGAGGGGGCTTGTACTCTGACCAGCGGTCATCAGCCCGACTGTAGGGGTAGGCTGCATAGTAGATGTGACGGTTTTCGGCCCATGCAAGAAACATGAATCTGAACAGAGTACCCATCAGTTCGGCGAAGAAGCCGTCGTCTTCGTCTGATTCTTTTTCTTTGTTTTTGTTCTGCTGGGGCTGGGTGGTCTGCTTCTCCTGCTTTTTCTTTTCGGTTTCTTTTTTGAAGGTTTTCAACTTGCTGGCTTCTACCAGGGTTACAGAAAGCAACAGTAGAACAAATAGCCGCCGCATGGGATATTAGACTCGGCTTAATGATATTCTGGCAAATAAAATTTAATGTTGACCCCGGCCATATCACGGTCTTTGCTTGACCGTGATTAAGAAAAAGCGCAGGCTACTGGCTGCCGTTGCTGTTTGTTCTGCCCTGCTGCTGTGGCTGCGGCCAGCTGATGAGTACCGGCATTATTCAGCCTATTACAGCAACCTCAATAAAACCCTGCAAAGAGAAGCCATTGGCCCGGTAGCCTTTATTGACCTTGAGCGCCTTGATCACAATATTGCCGCTGTTCAGAAAAACCTGCCAGATCATATCTCTCTGCGAATAGTTACCAAGTCATTGCCATCAATTGAGCTGATTCAATATATTCTAAAGGCCAGCCAAACCAATAAACTGATGACTTTTCATCAACCCTATATGAAATTGCTGGCCAAAAGCCTGAGGCAGCCCCATGATATGTTGCTGGGTAAACCCCTGCCTGTGGGGGCTGCTGCTGACTTTTACCAAAGTGTGGGGCGCACACGTCACCGGGTGCAGTGGCTGGTCGATTCACCAGAGCGTTTGCAGCGCTATCTCGCCCTGGCAGAAAAACTGCAGCGCAGGCTGCTAATAAGCTTAGAGATTGATGTGGGGCTGCATAGAGGGGGGTTTCGTAATAACGGTGAACTTGGCAAAGCTCTCGAGATCATTAAGCAGAATAAAGCCTGGCTTGAGTTCAGTGGCTTTATGGGCTATGACGGCCATATTGCTGAAACACCCTGGGCAATATTTGGTAAACACGGTGCCATGCAGCGTGAATATAAGAATGTTCTTGAGAAATATGAAGAGTTTGTTGCTTACACGCGC
Source organism: uncultured Leptospiraceae bacterium (assembly GCA_964532545.1). Lineage (GTDB taxonomy): Bacteria > Spirochaetota > Leptospiria > Turneriellales > CAZHLC01 > CAZHLC01. The sequence continues at coordinate 2,781 of CAZHLC010000541.1, forward strand.
AAGAATTATGCAGGGCTATGGCATAAAAAGCTTACTCTCAATGGCGCCGGCAGCAAAACCTACCAGCTTTACAAAAACCAGCAGATTCTTAATGACATTGCCATGGGTAGCGGCTTTGTTAAGCCTGCGCGTTTTGAATTGCCTACCCTGCAAGACCACAGGCGCGCCCTGTTTATTGCTACACCTGTTCTGAAAAAAATTGAAAAACCGGCCATACCCTTTGTGGGTGGTATCTCTTCGCTCTTTCGGTTATGGAACCCCAACTGGTATTATGGCTTCTATGTATATGGCGGGGCCTGGGCCGCTGACAGGGTGGCCCCCGAGGGCCTGGTGGTTAACATTTTCTATGGCGAGAACCCCAATGAAAACCTGGTACCAAACCAGACCCTGTTGAACGCATCGTCTTCTGCTTTAATTAACGTGGGTGACTATGTGTTTTATTATCCCCGGCAGGGTGATGCTATTGTTCAATTTAAAGATGTTCTAGCTGTTCGCGATAACAGAGTCGAGCGCAGATTCAGGCCATTTCGAAGTGGTTTTTGATGTTGACTTCATACGAAAATGAGTTGAACACAGTATATGCAAGGTACTTCTGAGACCTTTGCCTGCCCCAGCTGCAGCGCCAAAATCGTTATTGAAAACGCCGAAACCAAAACCTGTGAGTATTGTAATAGCGTGGTGCCCGTACCAGCTGAGCTGCGGGCTAAACTGGCCAGAACTGAGGTTGAAGAAGAGCGGGCCCGGGGTTACGACAAACAGTCTGAAGATGTGCGTGAGTTTGGTCGCTTCGTCTATGGCTATAAGGGCAGTAAGGTTAAGGTCTTCGGTGG
>CAZHLC010000542.1:0-2116 GCA_964532545.1 uncultured Leptospiraceae bacterium
AGACCCCTCGGTGAGCCACTACCGCCTGGCCATGCATTTGAGTCTGGCCTTTGGTCTATTCTGCTACATGCTCTATACTATAATGAGCCTGTACCGACCGAAAAAGGCAGCACTTGCTACGGCCAAGAGCCGGCGCTGGCTTCTGATTCTGCTGGGCATTATCTGTTTGCAGATTCTTTACGGGGCTTTTACTGCCGGCCTTAAAGCTGGTTATATGTACAATACGTATCCACTTATGGGGGGCGGTCTGCTGCCCGAGACTGCCTCAGGCCATGGGCTGGCTGGCGTCTTTGAGAATAGTGCGATTATTCAGTTTATTCATCGCTGGCTGGCGGTGGTTGCGGTGGTTGTGGCCATCTATGTGCATGTAAAACTGCTGCGCGAAGGTGCTGACAGCCTGCAGAGAAAGCTGCTGTTTGCTCTGCCCACCATCATCGTTATTCAGTTTCTAGCGGGGCTGTTTACTCTGCTCTATGTGGTGCCGGTGCCTCTGGCCGTGGTGCACCAGGGGCTGGCTCTGCTTCTACTGGCAAATGTAATTGCGATCTATCACAGTTATACGCATACTGTCTGATGGCCAAAACCAGAAAAACCAAAACAGTTTTTATCTGCAGTGAATGTGGCGAAGCCCACCCACGCTGGAATGGTCAATGCAGCAGCTGCGGTGCGTGGAACTCTCTCGAAGAACAGACGGCCAGCAATGATAAAGCAGCAGCCCCGATTAAAATTATCGATGAAAGCAGCCTGGTCATAGCCGGTAGCAAGCAGCAGACCACAGAAAGAATGCAGTTGAAGATCAAAGAGCTTGACCAACTGCTGGGTGGTGGGCTGGTCAAGGGCAGTGTAACCCTGATTGGCGGCGAACCGGGGGTGGGCAAATCAACCCTGCTTCTTGCCATAGCCCGCTGTGGTTACGAAACAGTGTATATATCGGGTGAAGAAAGCACCGAGCAGATTGCCCAGCGGGCCACGCGGGTGGGGGCAGCGGTAAAAAACCTCAAGCTGGCCCATGAAACCTCAGCTGAGGCCATCATCGGCCTGCTTGAAAAACTGAAACCCGAACTTGTTTTTATTGATTCAATTCAGACTATGCATAACGGCAAGGGCTTTGCCGGTACGGTTTCACAGATTAGAGATAGTGCCAATATGCTGCTTGAGTTTGCTAAACAGAACAACATTGCGGTGTTAATGACCGGGCACATTACCAAAGATGGGCAACTGGCCGGCCCCCGCCAGTTAGAGCATGCTGTTGATGTGGTTTTATATTTTGAAAGCCAGAAAAATGATAAATTTCGTCTGTTGCGTTCGGTGAAAAACCGCTTCGGCTCAACTGGCGAGATCGCTATTTTTGAGATGACCCCGAAGGGCCTGATTGAAGCTACCAGCCGTGATAGCATGCTGCAGTTGAATGAGACCGGTGGTATCGGCAGCGTGCTGTTTCCCCAGGTTGAGGGCAGCCGGGTGATACCGCTTGAGATACAGGTTCTGGTGACACCTACGGGGCTGGCCAATGGTCGCCGCATTGGTGAAGGTGTCGATGCCTCACGTATTCACATTACCGCTGCTATTCTTGAAAAATACCTTGAGTACCGGCTGTCACAATGTGACATTTTTGTAAAAGTTAACGGCGGCCCGGGCCTGCGCGACAGCGGGGGTGATCTGGCATTGCTGGCGGCCATGGCCTCAAGTTATCTCGAAGTTGAGGTTAACAGCCGCTATGCCGTGGCCGGCGAAGTTTCTCTCACAGGCCAGATTCGTAACCCGGCCAGAATCGCCGAACGCGAGAAGGCCCTGCAGGGCCTCAAGGTACCTCATTATCTTTTTGGTGGTCTCGACCGGCAGAAACCCGGTATTTCAAAGGCGGTTTACTGTGACAATCTGCCTGAGCTCATAAAAGTATTGTTTGAAAAAAATTAATTCAAACCAGACTGCGGTCGACTGACTTCATGGCACTGATGACTGCAGCCGGTTTAATCTTCAGAAGACACTCAAGAGGAAAATCTCTGCGCGGGCACTTCTGTTTTTTGCACCCCGAGCATTCAAGGCGTTCATCAAAAACAACCATTTTTGGGTTCAACATCAGGGTCTCTTGCCGTTTGGCCATACCAATGAAGGT
>CAZHLC010000542.1:2216-3604 GCA_964532545.1 uncultured Leptospiraceae bacterium
CCATTTTTGGGTTCAACATCAGGGTCTCTTGCCGTTTGGCCATACCAATGAAGGTGATCAATGGTGTACGGGTCAATGAGGTCAGGTGGGCTACCCCTGAGTCATTCGCTATGGCAGCGGTGGCTGTATTCAGAATAAAAAGCAGTTCTTTAAGGCTTGTCTGCTCGGTCAGGTCTACGGTCAACCCGCGTGATTTTTTTGATAACTTTTCACGAATGTATTGCACGTAGGGTTTTTCGATTTTTGTGCCAACCAGCGCAATTCTCAGCTTGCTGTTTTTTTCAGCCAGGGTTTCGATGATTTCTGTGAGATAGTCAAGGGGATAGATTTTTGAGGTGGCCACGCTGCCCGGGCAGAGAACCCAGTAGTTCTTTTCTTTGAGTTTGTTTCTGCTGAGCAGTTCTTTGGCTTTTTTGATTTCAGCCTTGTTGAATTGAAAAGCCCATTTGTGGTTGGCGCCCTGCGAAAACCAGTGCTCGGCCAGCTGGTTATTAGGCAGAAAAGGTGATAATAATCTGATATAAGAAAGGGCGCGGTGCTCATCTTCGTTATAGGCCGCAAAATGTTTTTTACTCACCGGTAAATTCAACAGCAGCCGCCGGTTGTCAGTGGGGTAACCGAGGCGGTAGTTGGCGCCACTCTGTTTCAGCAGGTAGGCACTGCGAAATGATGGTGAAAGCGTAAAACTCAAAGCAAACTTCTCGGCCTGCAGTCTCTGCAATAACTCTTTGCCTGGCTTTTTCTGGGTCAGGGTATGTACTTTAAAATTCAGTTTATTGGCAATAAGGTCACTGACCCAGCTGCGGCCGATAAGGTGAATCTCGGCTTTGGTAAACAGACGGCGCAGCGAATAATAAAACGGAAAGGCCATCACATGATCGCCTACCCAGTTGGGCGCATGAACAAGAATCTTCAGCTCTGCTGAATCACTTAATGTTGAGTTCATAGGGCATCATGAAGAAAACCTGATCATTCTGCAGTTTCTCTGTTTTGTTCATGACTCGAACAGCCTGTTGCACGGCATAGGGTATGGCCAGGCGATTGGGGCTGCCCAGTGATAACAGATCTTCAGACTCATGGGGAAAAACCTGTACCCGCATGTTGTCACGGTCAATACCGGCCTTTACCCGGGTCAGCTCAAGGGCCAGCATGAGCCCGCCAATATGATCAACCATGCCGCGTTCTTTCGCATCGCCACCGGTATAAACCCGGCCCTGGGCGTTTTCTTCAATCTTATCGGGGCTCAGACTGGTGCGACTGCGGGCTACCCGTTTGAGAAAAAGATCATAAAATTCACTTAAATGGGCTTTCAGCAGAGCCCGCTCTTCTGGGGTAAACTTATCGACCTCTGAGAAAAGGGCGCCCTTTGAGTTTGTGGTATAAACCTC
>CAZHLC010000543.1:0-3602 GCA_964532545.1 uncultured Leptospiraceae bacterium
GCCAGTATGCCCTGATCGCAATTGAAATTGCGGGCTTCAGCACGGTATTTGCGACCCTTCTTCGAGTGGTTATTCCAGTCGACTTTGTCAATAATCACCACATTGCCTTTCACTTCTGCAGCATTCTTCTTGATTTTTTTCATCAATCTGCTTTTGCTCCAGTTTTGGCTATAGCGGGTGCGAACTTTGGTTTTGCCAATCAGCGAGCACTTCTTTTCGATCTCAATAACCTTGGTGATATCGCTGAAATCATTGCGGTGTACCACCTCAATACCAAATGCAGCGGTGGCTGCGAAAGCAGAAGTTATGCAAACTGCGACGAACTTTGTAATTGTATTCATTGTGTGGCCTCCCAAGCCTTAATCTTGTGAAGAATTTAAGGCAGATGAGCACTTTTGACAAGGTTGGGCTTACGCAAGAACTTCCGTTCTTGTACGGAACTGCAAAAGTCTGTCTGAGCCAAGCCTGTTGCATGCCCCGAACCCCGCGCCAGCGATCGAAGTGGGCCCGCAGGGCTTAAACGTAGAGCGCGGTCGGCGCAGCGCGCCGAGGCGCCCAAAGTATATTTCTTGTTTTTATGCAGCCATATTACAGAAGTGGGTTATGCGTTTTCTGCTGGGCCTGATTCTGCTGAGCTCGTCATTGCAGGCGCTGGTGGTGCTGCCAGCTGACCGTAATGTGGTGAAGACTATTGTACCCGATTACTATGTGACTAAAGAAGCTTCGGTGAGTTTTGAAACGGCCAGTAAAAACCTCAGCTGGTTTAATGAGTCTAAGGGGCATAACTATGGCCTGACCGAGGGCGAGGTCTGGTTGACCTTTGAGGTGCAGAATAACAGCAGCCGGGGTGATTGGCAGATTGTGGTGCCCATATCGGTGCTGACCCATGTTGATTTCTGGCGCCAGCAGAGTGGCGAAAAATTTGAGAAAACAATATCTGGTGCCGCGGTGCCCGGGGTTGATAAAGAGCATAAGTTTCGTTACCCCATGTTTGACTTGAAAGTTGAACCCGGGGGGCGCAAAAGATATTTTTTTCGAGTTCGAACAGCCGGGGCGGTAAATATCCCCCTGCGCATCTGGAACAAGAGCTACTTCGAGCGGCGCCAGCAGATCAACGTCTACTGGCTGGGGTTTTACTACGGCATCATGATTGCCATGTTTCTCTATAACCTGATGCTGTTCATCTCAATTCGAGACCGGGTCTTTCTCTATTACATACTCTACATTGTCAGCTATGTGTTTTTTCAGCTTACTATCAATGGGGTGGGGGCCCAGCATCTGTGGCCCGAGGTACCTGAGTTTAACCTGCGGGCGGCCCCGATCTTCAGTCTGCTGACCACTTTTCTGGCGGCCAAGTTTTCAATTAATTATCTGATGACCAGCCGGCATGCACCCCTGCTGCATAAAATTATCTGGGGCAGCATGATTGTGACTCTGTTGTTTCTTCCCCTGGTGATTCTGGTCGATTTAAACTATGCCATTATCTTTGCCAATGTGATTCCGCTGTTGGGGGTTGGCCTGATCATCGTGGCCGGGGTGCGCTGCGCCGTGCTGGGTTACCGGCCTGCCCGTTATTTTCTAATCGCCTGGTTTGCGCTGATTATCGGGGTGGTGGTGTTAATTCTGCACAACCTCGGTTTCATTGAATTCAGTTTCTTCTCTGCCTATGCTATTCAGATTGGCTCGGCCCTTGAGGTGTTGCTACTCAGTCTGGGTCTGGGTGATCGTTTTAATACCCTGGCCGAGGCCAAAGAGCAGGCCCAGCAGAACCTGATTGAAAGCCAGCAGCATGCCATTGAAAAAGAAAAACACATGGCTGAATCTTTCAGTCGTTTTGTGCCCCGGCAGTTTCTTAATTACCTCAACAAAGACAGCATTCTCGACATCATACACGGCGATGCCATTCGTAAAGATATGACCGTGTTGTTTAATGACATTCGCAACTTTACCACCATTTCAGAACAACTGAATTCTAGCGATACCTTCAAGTTTCTGAACCGCTACCTTGAAACTCTTGAGCCGGCCATAAAGGCCCACAATGGTTTTATAGATAAGTTTATTGGCGATGCCATTATGGCATTATTTCCTGAACATGCGCGCGACAGCCTGATGGCGGCCATCTCAATGCGTGAAAGCCTTACTGAGCTGAACCAGTCGCTCAACGAACCCATTGATATGGGCATCGGCCTGCACCGGGGCGAACTGATTTTAGGAACAGTTGGCTCGGCCAACCGCCTTGATACCACGGTCATTGGCGATACTGTCAACCTGGCGGCCCGCATTGAATCGCTTACCAAGAGTTATGGGCTGGCCATCATGATTTCAGATTCGGTGTATAAAGAAGTGAATGATTCTGAGAATTTTTTAACCCGCGAGATTGATTCGGTGCAGGTCAAGGGCCGGCAGACCCCGGTGGTGCTTTACGAAGTTTTTAACACTGATCATGAAGAGCTGAAGGGGCTGAAGAGTGAAACCAGGGCTGATTTTCAAATGGCGCTGTTTCAATTCAAGGCCCGCAACTTTGCAGAGGCTCGCGATATGTTTACTGAGTGCAGCCAGCGCGCCCCAGAAGACTCGATGGCAAAAATCTATATTAACCGCTGTGATAAGCTGATTGAAGCACCCCCGCCCGAATCGTGGCTGGGCGTCAGTCGCACCTGGTAGCCCGAAGGTCAGTCGCCGCCAAACCCACCGTCTGAGTCGCCAAAGTCGCTGCCATGGTCAGTGAAGTGATGATCAACCGATTGACCATGCTCATCGAGTTCACCGCGTTTGTATTTGCGGTAGCCATAGACGGCAATGCCAATAAAAAAGCAGAAGAACAGAACAATGGCGACTGTGAAAATGGTATCAAACATAATTATTCGTAGGGTAAGACCCGTTTTACCTTGGTTGCAGGTATTTTGATGTCACCTTTGGGGGTGATCACAATGACTTCTGAACCAACCTGTTTATAGGCGCCTATGTGCACCTTGCCATCGACGGTTTCGACCCGGGTCAGAGCCCCGTGTTGCTTTTTAATGTCTGCCAGGGTTTTCTTTGGGGGAATGCTTTTGCGTAAAACCCTGAGCTCTTGTTCTACTCTGGTTTTTTCTTTCTGCAGCCTGGCAGTTTTCTGCTCGGCTTCGCGGCGGGCCTGGGTTTCTCGTTTTAGCGAAGATTGCACGGTGGTAAGGCGCGATTTTAATTGGCGCACTTCTTCACCACTCTGGCGGTTGTTCTGCTTCTGTTCGCGCAGTCGTTTTATTTCGAGATCGATTTTTGCCTTCTCGGCTCGGGCCTGCAGCAATTCTGCCGAAAGTTTGTCGGCTTCACGTTTGTTCTGGGCGGCGCTGCGGTTGGCAGCCTCAGCATTGCGCACCAGTTCTTTTCTCTCGCGCACTATACGGGCAAGCTTGCGGTCGGCCCGCAGGCGCAGCTGCTTCTCGCGTGTAATGGCCTGGGTGCTGGCCAGGCTTTGTTTCTTTGCTTCTTCTACCTGGTTCTGTTGGGCTGTTCGCTGCTGGCGGTAATCATCTTTGATTTGAAAAACTGAGGCATATTTGGCCTGTTGTTCATCTAGCTGCTGGTTTTCAGCTTGAAAATCGGCAGTTTCTTGCAGT
>CAZHLC010000544.1:0-3587 GCA_964532545.1 uncultured Leptospiraceae bacterium
TAAACACGCTGCAGCCCTTTCTCGCGGGCCCGTTGCAGAATAAACCGCAGCAGGGCCCGGCCGAGACCCTGGCCTCTGGCTTCTTTAAGAATTGCCATACGCTCAATTTTTCCTGAAGGTTGCAGTCTTGCTGTGCCCACCGGTTTGCTGCCAGAGTAGATAAGAAAGTGTTCACACTGGGCGTCTTGGCCGTCAAACTCGAGTTCTTTATCAACCTGCTGTTCGTCGATGAAAACAATACGCCTGATCAGAGAAAGAGTCTGCTCAGCTTCACTGAAGTTTACTGATTTAATCTGTGGCATTTTGTAGATAATCACGCCTGTACAATTCAAATAACAGTTTCTGTGCTTCTTTGTTGCCGTAAAACCCTGATAGCTCGCTTTGATTGAGAAAGATATCGTTGGCCAGGGCCTTGGCCAAAGGCTGAATCTCATCAGCTATAAAAAATTCTTCGCCATTAATATAGAGGTACAGCGTGCCCTGTAGATCAAGATATGAAAACTTGCAGGCAATGTTTTTCTGTAAAGTGAGCGAGCCCTCTTGCAGGGCCCGGCTGAATTTTTTTACAGGTAGCTTGTCTGTGTTAGATTCGCTTTCAGGAAAAAAATATTTGCTTTCGGTAGCATGGCGGCCGAACCAGCGGGCAATGAATTCTTCGGTCAGCGGAATATTATGTATAATTTCCATCACGCGATAGAGGGCCCGGTGATCGATGACCCCATGGGTTTGAAAACTGTCAAGATCGGCATCGCTGTAAAAACGGTCATCGGGGCTCAACGAAAACACATAGTCAAGGTAGCCGCTGATCAGCTCACGATGGCTGGGGGCCCGCATGCCAATCGACAGTGTCACTGATGATTCATTGGCAACCCCGTGATGGGCAAAACGAGGCGGAAGATAAAGCACATCACCTTCATGCAATGTATACTTTTCACGGGCTCTGAACTTCTTCAGAATATTCAGATCAAGGTTATCGAGGTACTGGGGTTCTTCAATGGGTTCGCCGCCAATCTGCCACTTTTTACTGCCGCGCACCTGGTAAAGAAAAACATCATAGTTGTCAGTATGTGGCCCGACAGTACCACCAGGTGATGACAGGTTTACCATAATGTCATCAAGGCGCCATGAGGGCAAGAAGGTGAAGTACTGGTGCAGCGAGCGAATTTCAGGAAAAAGACTGTCCAGGTTGTGAATCAGCAGGCTGCATTCTTTTTTATTCAGCGCCTCGAGAGCTTCTTCTTCAAAGGGCCCATAGCGCACCTGCCACGGGTAATCGCCTCCTGATTTCTGCACCAGGCGACAGTCAATCTCAGCTTCACCGGCCAGCTGGCGCAGTTGCTCATCTTCAAGGCTATACTCATAGTCTTTCAGCGCCCCACGCAAGAGAAGGGGCCTTTTCTGCCAATATTCAAAGAGAAACTGATCAAGACTGAGTTGGCCGGCAAAAAGGTCGTATTGCATTAGATGAGCTTATAGTTGCGATATTCGCCCAGGCGAAGACCCGTGTATTTTTCAATAAAGTTTGAGATGCGGTGCCGCAGCGGTACTGGCATGGCAGTAGGGTCGTAGGAAAATTTCCAGTTCATGGCCCCGACCCTTGGCCGTATCACCTTCGGGTGGCTTTCAGTGAACTTTGTAAGCGCGTCGATGTGAGAATAGTCAAACTCACTGACGTCGGGAAAGTGATCGTCTACCCACTGGTCATCATGCCAGTACTTGTTAAAAGTACGCTGTTTGGCCTGTTGGTATTTAGGATGTTTTACCCAGCCATAGTGATAAATGAAGGCATCAATGAGCTTGACTTTCAGCTTTTCACCATTTCTGCGAAAGCCCTGGGCATCGCCATGTGAATTGATCTGTTTATCATTACGAATGACCCGAATCTCACGGCGGTACCACCTTCTCGAGTCGCCAATATAGTCATACGAACCATAGAAATGTTTGTATTTGAAAAGAAGACCTTCAACCTGCTGGTTGTGCCGGTATTTCTTCATTGCTGCGACGATAGAATCGAGATATTTTTCATGAACAATTTCGTCTGCCTGCACATAAAAAGCCCAATCGCTTTCTGTACTTACTTTTGCAAAGGCCTTATCGGTTTCAGCCGCCAGAACCCGGCCGCCTTCGCGTAGCTCATCATTCCATACTGTGTGGTGAATTTTTATTTTATCACTGTCGATTGCTTTTATCAGCTTTTCAGTCTCATCGTCAGAATTGCCAATCGAGACTATAAATTCGTCGCAAATAGGCAAAATTGAGGTAATAGCCTCAACCACCGGGTAATCAAATTTCACGGCATTGCGCACAAAAGTAAAGCCGCTCACCTTCATACGGGAAATCTCTCTTGCAGGGTGCTCATTAGACCGGTAAAACGCCATATGCGCTTGCGAATACTTCGCACCAGGGTATTGTAAAAATTGGTATTTACCGTTGGAAAATTCCAGCTATGTTTTTTGCGAAAATGGGCTGCATTTGCTTCTTCTGTGTGGGCCATATCGCGTCTGGTGGCACTGCCCAGGTGAAAGGCCACCACATCGCCTATGAGGCCGATTTTGAAACCACTCTGCAGTGCACGAACGCAGAAGTCGATATCTTCAAGTGATAGCCAGAACACTTCATCAAAACCCTCAACTTTTTTAAAGTCGGCCAGTCTGCCCCAGATTACAACGCCGCCAAAAATGCCTTTTCTAACTCTGCCCTGATTTTTCTTCTGCAGCGACTTATATTTCTGCAGATACGTGTCTTTGTTATATGGGGGCTTGTTCATATAGGGTTCGATCACAAAGGGTGAACAAAAGTCTAGCCCAGAATTCTCTGTCGCTGAAATCATATTCTGTACCCAGCCCGGGGGCAGCAGGCAGTCGTTATTCAGAATACAAACAAATTTCTGAGTGGCATGACGCAGGCCTTCGTTCCACGCGCGGGCAACCCCGGTGTTTTCTTTGTGAGTTAAAAGTTTAAAGGTGTGCCCACCATTTCGGGCGGCATTTGCCATTTTTTTAAGGGCGATTTTTGTAGGTTGGTCAGAATTGTTATCGATAATAATGAATTCAACAGCTGTTTCTGCATGCTGCAGATTGCGCATCATATATTCTTCTACAATCTCATGCTTATTGTAAACCGGTACTATAATCGAGGCTGACATTGGCTCAACCGAGGCGGTTCAGCTGCTCGCGCAGGGCGTTGAGGTCACCTATGACTTCTACAGGTTTGGGTAGAATCTGGCCTGCCAGCTCAAGGCCATCTTGTATTAAATCAAGAATCAACTTTTTCTCGGTGAAGGCCTTGGCTTTGGGCATGGCGGTTATATTATTTTTATATTCGTTGGCCTTCTGATCAATGGCTGCCATGATCTGATTGAGGGCCGAAACCTGCTCGTCTTGAAGTGACATGGGTCAGCCTATGATGTTTATTTTGCAGGTCAAGTCGATTGAATCAATCAACGCACAATGGCCAGCTTAACAATCTTTACCTGGCCCTGATTATTGCTGATTCTGATAACGTAAATGCCACTAGCCAGTAACTGGCCTGCTGAACTGCGAAGGTTCCAGGTGTAGTCACCATTGCTTTCTGTATTGTAGATACGG
>CAZHLC010000545.1:0-3586 GCA_964532545.1 uncultured Leptospiraceae bacterium
TTCTAACCTTGTGATAGAGGTCTTTATACAGTTCAGGGTATTTCTCTGGTTGAAAAATGGTTTCAAGCACAGAGAGTTTACTTACTTCTTTTGACTTGAATGACTCTGGGTCATCGAGCACTTCGCCGTCGCGGTTACCCAGAATGTTGGTTGAGAACCAGCCTTCGACACCCAGCAGGCGAGATTTAAAACCGGGTGCCAGAATGGTTTTCATCAGCGTCTGGCCGGTTTTGAAGTCTTTGCCGCCCAGTGGCGCACCGGTCTTATCGGCCAGTTCAGTCATAGCGGGAAAGTCGCATGATAGGTTAGGCGCACCGTTCAGGTATGGTATACCCATCGATACAGCAGTATAGGTGTAAAGCTGGCTGGGCGAAATTGAAGAGTCATTGTCATCAAGGGCCTTTTCATAGTTTGCCAGAGATTCGTGAATCTTGGTGGGCTCGCAGTAAACTTCAGTAGAACCAGACCAGATCATTACCAGGCGGCTCACACCTTTTTCTTTTTTGAAATTTTCAATATCTTCTTTCAGGGCTGCGATATGCTCACGGTGTGTGGCAAGGCCCTTTACATTAGTACCATCGAGCTTTTTAACAAAGTCTTTGTTAAAAACCGCCTTGGCGGGTTTGATTTTGCTGAGAAACTCTTTAAGTGGCTGCAGGTCTTCGTATTTTAATACACCGCACCTTTCAGCAGCTTCAAAGGCATTATCGGGAATAGGATCCCACGCCAGAAATTCAAGATCATTAAGATCAGTCAGAGATATAACTTCTTTAATAAAGGGGTGCCGGTCTTCTGAGCGTTTGCCCATACGTATGCGACCGCTGAGTGCCAATGAGCCAATAGGGTGCGTATTGTGGGCCCTGATAGATTCAATGCCCGCTAAAAATGTGGTTGTTACAGCCCCAAGACCAACTATGAGAACACCCAGTTTGCCTTCTGCTGGTTGAATATCGCGCTTTTGATTATCTGTCATACTTACTTCCGCCAAATCGGCAGCTTTCTAAGTCGATTCGTTCTGTAAAGACGTTCTTCGGCCCAGATACTATTCAGCCTGCTTAGATTTGTTACGAATTTTTTCGATCATCAGTACCAGGGCCGGTAATAACAGGGCCGATGCCATGAAGGTACAGATAATACCTACAATGGCAAGATTACCCATGCCGTTCATGGCCTTATTGAGCCCCAGGCTGAGGGCGCCAAAACCGGTCAGGGTGGTTAATGATGACAGCGCAACAGCCTCGCCGGTGTTTCTCACCGCGAGCATCATGTCGCGACTCTCTGTATAGCGGTGGTAGATATGAATACTGCTGTCGATACCAATTCCGATAATAATCGGAAACATTATCACATTAAAAAAGTCAAGCTTGAGATTAATCAGGCCCATTGACCCGGCCATCCAGAACACGCCCGAAGTCAGGGGAATCAGCACAAAGGCGGCCCGGCTGAGACTGCTGAAATTCAGCACCACCAGAAAGTACACACCAATAAGGCAGTATAACAGAATCTTATAGCCATCTTGTTTGATCAGGTTGAGCACCTCGGCAAAAATCAGTGAGTCTGAGGCCACCGGCACTGGTTTGTTATTTACGCTGACCTGAGACACCTGGTCACTGAACTCAAGTATCTGCTTACCATCAGCGAAATCAGCCCGGGGAAACACCAACACCACATGACGATCTTTGTACTTAGCCAGCCCCTGAAAGTTATTACGAATAGCGCCAGGCAGAGTTTCTACCTGTATGTTCTGGGGGTAGAGCGCCTTCTCAAGCCTCATATATTTACGCGGCACTTTTTTAGTGAGCAATGGGCGGTATTTTTTATTCTTGTTAATAAGGCGGCGTATTCTTTTGATCTCGCGCAAGCGCCCATTCTGATTAGGTGGCACAAAGGTAGAGAGGCCAATCACCCGGTCGATTCGATTGCGCGGGTTTGACTTGTTGGCCTCAATGTTCTTTTCAAAGGCAGCAATGATCTGCTCTTCATGTTCAGGCGAATCGGGTACAACCACATTGGGGGTTAACGAGCGGTTAAACATCGCATTAGCTTCTTTGTCTAGCTTGTACGATTTCAAATGATCATAGGTAACCAGCTTAGAAAAGTCGTAATCGAATTCTATTCGGGTAAAACCCCAGAAAGCCAGCGCAATAAAGACTGCAGAAAACCCCAGCAGTACGCCGGGCCTTTTAAACAGGGCTTTGGGTAACTTCAGCGAGATGCGCTCACCCCGTAAATCAAGGTCTTTAAATTCAACCAGAATCAGCAGTGCTGTAGACATGAAGAAGGTCATGGCTAAAAGAATAAGAATAACGCCGAAGCCGGCGATCATGCCGAATTGAACAAAGGCCGAAAAGCCTGATAAAACAAGCACAAAAAAGGCGAAGGCAGTGGTTAACCCTGAAGTAAAAGAGGCCACACCGGTCTGGGTGATCATGTCAAAAAAAGCTTCTTCATTGCTTTTACCTGCCTCGCGTTCTTCGACATAGCGCACCAGAAAGTGAATGCCAAAGTCAATACCAAGGCCAAATAGAATAGCCACCAGAAAGCTGGTAACCAGGTTCAGCTGGCCAACCAGCAGATAGGCGAGGCCCATCGTCCATGTTATGCCGACTACCAGCGAGATAAAAATGATCAATACCGGATACGAATTTCGAAAGAACAGCACCACTGCAACAATGGCCAGTACGTAATAAATATTGAGAAAACCTAAAAAGAAAAGAACTGCACAAGAGACCACGGCCACTGCGCCATAGAAACTGCGAAAGTATAACAATAGCAGAATCAACACACCACAGGCTGAGATCACTGATACCAGCTTGCAGTCTTCGCCCATAGCCTGCAGGGTAGCCTGGTTTTTCACATAGCGGCCGGTAAACTGGTGAGTAATCTTTGCTTCAGCCGGTTTGGCCTTTTTTACAATGCCATCAACAATCTGCACAACCTTACGGGCATACTTGGTATCAAGCGAAGACTGCATTGGTTTAACCAGCATCACAAAGGTGTGCTGCTCGTTGCCGGCTTTTTTCTCTCTTTTGTGAAAGTAGGGGCTCTTTATTTCGTCAGCTTTCTTTTCGTCTTTAAAACCGTATTTTTCTTTGTACTTATCTAATATATCATCGTATTTAAGGCCAGGGTCTCTCAGTTCTTCTTCAAATAACGCGCCTACTGCGCCCTCTTTCTGTCTATGATAGTCTATCTTGCGATAAAGGCGGCCATACATTGTGCGCAGGTCTTTGGCCTCGACATACATAAGCATGTTCTTCTCAAAGAAGTTTTGAGGTGCCTTATAGTCAACATAGCGCACTTCATCATGTTTTTCAAGCAGGGGGGCCAGCTTTTCAATAAAGCCAGAGCCCTGCTCATAGGTTTCAGAACGCACCATTAAAACAAGGCTGCCTACCCCACCGTAAATCTCAGAGATTTTATTTAGATTGATCACCACCGGATGATCTTTGGCCAGCAGCGATGTGAACTTGGCATCAAGTTTGATCTGTGAAGCCAGTAACCCGGCGACAATAGTCAGTACCAGACTAATACTGAAATATATGTACTTATGCCTGAAGAGCTGCCTGGCAAGAAATTGAAATGG
>CAZHLC010000546.1:0-3585 GCA_964532545.1 uncultured Leptospiraceae bacterium
TTCGGCCAATGAGAAGGCGGTTAAAGCCGCTGGCCATGAAAAAGGCGACCACTCTACTCTGGGCGATGCCCTGTTTGCCGCCATTCTTGAAGGCCCGGTTACCTTCAGTGTACATGATTACGAAGACAACTTCAGCAACCGCTGGTTACGCCATAGTGATAATAGATTTCACCTGGCGGTGCCAGCTATGCTGCAAGAGCTGGCTGCACTCAATGATGAAATAGATGCTGCTGAGAGCACTGGTTTTCCCATGGTGTTGATGGCGGGCGAGCGGCGCTCTTACAATGCCAACACGATCTTTCGCGACCCCCAATGGCGCCGTTCAGACAATGATGGGGCGCTGCATATTCACCCAGATGATGCCGCTCAGTTTGGCCTGGGCGATGGTGGCCGGGCCATCTGTCGCTCTGAGCATGGCCAGATTGAGGTGGTGGTAGAGCATAACGACCGCTGCCGACCGGGTATCTGCACCCTGCCCCATGGTTATGGTATGGTCTATGAGGTCGATGGTTCTGCTGAACAGAATCATGGCCCCTATATCAATTATTTAACCGGCGCGGCCCATTGCGATGGTCTGGCCAAAACGCCATTTCATAAAACCGTTCCGGTGGCTCTCAGCCCTGCCAGCTAGAAACTGGTAAAGTTTACACTGGGCGCAACACTTTTCAGTTTTCAGAATAACCACCCCTGGGTAAGCGTCTTTAATGACGCCCGAGGCTCTCGAAACTGAATTAAAAAAGATCAGTAGCAGGCTCGATAATCTGAACAAACAAACCCCCGATATGACCGGGCAAGACTTTGCCTTCGAGCGTGGTCATATCTCGGCTGAAGAATACCGGGCTTCTGAAAAAGCAGCCAAAGAAGGGGTCAGGCTACAGACGAACGAACTGAATCTTATTGAAGAGCTGAGAGTAAAGTACCGCTCATCGTTCGATACATCTATGCAGAAAATTCTCGCTGGCCTGCGCAGCGCGCTGACTGATCTGCAGCGGCTCTACCCCAAACGGCGTGACCCCATGAACTGCACCCGACTCGAAAGCGATGCCGACTTTAAAAAAGCCCTGCTGCCCTCAGTGATCACCTGCCTTGATGACTGGCACGGTGACAAAGAACCAAAGCACTGGCCAGCCTGGGCCTGGCGGGTGGTGTTTAATTCGCTCGAAGAATCAAATCAGATTATTTCTGATACCCAGAAGGGCTGACCCTGGGCAAAATTTCTCATTGAAAATACAAAACCCATAAAAACGCTGCCGCGTGGCTGACTCTTTTCAATCACTCTATGTGCTCTCGCAATCGCGGTCGCTCTACAGCACGCGGCGGTTGTTTCAAGAGGCCTTTAAGAAAAAAAAGAAGGTAAAGGTTTACCCCCCTCTTGATTTGTCGATGCTGCTTGACCGCAGCCGCACCGAGCTTTTTTTTCAGGGTAAAAAGATTATCAAACCCGACTGTCTTATACCAAGAGTCGGCCAGCAGAAGTCGTCATATACCCTGGCGGTGGTGCGCCAGTTTGAAATGATGGGCACCACGGTCTTAAACAGCTCACAGGCCATGGGCCGGGCCCGTGATAAGCTGCGCACCCTGCAGATACTGGCACAGAAGAACATTGCCATGGTGCGAACCTTTTTTCTAGACGCGCTGATCGATGTAGACCTGGCCATCAAGATGGTGGGTGGCGCCCCGCTGATTATTAAAGTAACTCAGGGAACCCAGGGCATGGGCGTTATGCTGGCCGAAAGCATTCGCTCGGCCCGCTCGATTCTACAGGGCCTGTTAAACCAGAACCAGCATGTTCTAGTACAAGAGTTTGTCAGCGAGTCGCAGGGCGAAGACATCAGGGCCATTATACTGGGCAATCGCCTGCTTACGGCTATGCGGCGTACCTCATTTGGTGATGACTTTCGTTCTAATGTACACCGTGGTGGTTCGGCTGAAAAGGTTGTGCTTGATGCTGAAACCCAGCAGACCGCCCTGCAGGCCGCTCGTGCCCTGGGGCTACGCTTCGCCGGGGTCGATATTATACCATCAAAACGGGGCCCCCTGGTAGTAGAGGTAAACCCCTCACCCGGCCTTGAGGGTATCGAAAAGGCCAGTGGCCTTAATATTGCAAAATCATGTATTGACTATTTAGAAGAGCTACATCGCGATGAACATAAAGGCGATGTGGTAGGATATTAGAACAGTTCGCAGTCAGTTATCTTTCGGGCTAATCAGTTTTTGCCACAAAACCTCCCACCTTGTCTGGGCCTCATCAAAGCGCTGCTGTGCGGCCATATTGTCTTGGTGATGCCGCTCGCTCTGCTCATAAAACTTCTGCATGGTATCGTAATGTTGCTGCTGCATTAGTTTCATGTGGTCGCGCTTTTCTTGAATACTCTTTTCTAAACGCGCATTACCTTCGGCAATAGCCTTATGCAACCGCTCATCACCACGCTCAATGATTTCACGGGTTTCTCGGGCTGACTCTCTCATGAGATCTTCTATATGTTTGCTCATGGGCATATTATAGCAAAACTGAGATAAAGTGTCAAGCGATTAACACTATTCTTTTGTTTAGTCATTCTGCCAATTCTTGGTAAAACCAATTTGACGGCGAATAGCAAGTTATCGAGATATTGAATGCGCATTTTCATGTTGTTTATGCTGTTTAGCAACGTCATCTATCCCTGGGCCAAAACAGGCCATCGCATTACCGCTGAAATCGCCCAGCGCCATCTGACACCTAAGGCTGCGGCTGCCATCAAACAGCTCTTGCCACCAGGCAAGCTGGCCCGCATGAGCAATTGGGCCGACCTTATGCGCTCAAACCCCAACTTCAGATGTGCTGGCCCCCTGCACTATGTAAGCATGACCAGTAAGCAGGCCTACCTTGAGGGCAGCCCCAACACCAGAGGTGATTTAATCTCGGCCCTGATTGAACTTGAAGAGATTCTACGTAATGAGAAGGCTGATCTCGCTCTGCGGCAAACTGCCCTGCGCTATTACGTACACCTGGTGGGTGACATTCACCAGCCCCTGCATGTAGGCCTCAAGTGTGACCGCGGCGGCAACCGCGTCAAAGTATACTACCATGGTAAAATGCGCAAGCTGCATGTAGTGTGGGATTACGAGCTCATCGAATCACAGAAGCTCAGCTACACTGAGTTTGCTACCATGCTGCTAGAGCATGCCGGCCATGACCAGCTGGCCGAGTATCGCAACTCGAACTATTTCGACTGGGCCGCAGAGGCAACCAAACTGCGGCCAGGGGTGTATCGCTGCTACAAAGAAGACCGCTGCCGCCATCGCAGCTTCGAGGCCCAGGCGTGCAACACGGCAGAACTGAATAAAATGTTTATACCCCTCAAATACCAGTACGAATACCACAACGTGCCGGTAGTTGAACGCCAATTGTTAAAAGGCGGAATTCGCCTGGCAGAGAAGCTCAACCAGATATTTAGCGGTAAAGCTTTGAATACTGAAAAGAGTAAGCTACGCAAGCAGTTGAAGATTCAAGGAGAGCCGGCCAAGCAGTGTTTGCGTGAGGCGGTAAAGATGAACCACAAAGGGCGCTAAGGCCGCAAAGGTTTTTATTAGATATCATTTTCA
>CAZHLC010000547.1:0-3569 GCA_964532545.1 uncultured Leptospiraceae bacterium
TATGTAATTTGGGAGAAGTTAGCCCAAGACAGCCCTGAAAATGCAAAAACTGATCGATGCCATTGTAAACATTTATGACCAATTCGTTTTTCAGCGCCCGCGGCTGACTCTGGCAATTTTCTTTCTGGTAATTGGCACTCTTGGTTTCTTTGCCAAAGACATTCGTCTTGATGCCTCTTCTCAGTCGCTGCTCTTAGAAAATGACCCCGATCTTCGCTTTGCCCGCAAGGTCACTAAAACCTATGGTCAGGGAGATCTGTTGTTTGTTACTTACGGCAAGTTCAAAGGGGCTCTTCTTGACCAGTCTACTCTTGATAATATCAATGCTGCCAAAGAAGATTTTGAAAAAATCGAAACAGTTGATTCGGTACTGACCATACTCGATGTACCACTGCTGCAGAGCCCACCAGTGGGCTTTGGTGATCTGGCCAAAGGGCGCATACCTTCACTGCTTGATGCCACTATTGACAAAGAGCTGGCTTTTAAAGAATTACAGAACAGCCCCTTCTACCGCGACCTGTTGGTCAGCCCTTCGATGAAAACAACCTCTTTGATTGTTTTTCTGAAAGATGACAAAGAGATGGTGAACTTGATTAACCAGCGTGATGACCTGCTTGATTTGCAGGCCGATGATCTGCTGTCAGCTGAACAGAGTGCCACTCTCTCAGATTTACGGGTGAAGATTGCCAGGCGCCAGGCTGTGCTAAACGATCAGCAGAGTAAAACGATTCGTGCAATGCGGGCGGTCACCAAAAAGCATTCAGACAAGGCTACCATGTTTCTGGGCGGCGTCAGCATGATTGCCGATGATATGATGACCTTTATCAGAAGCGACTTGAAGGTTTTCGGCCTTGGCATGTTCTTTCTTATCTTTATCATTCTGGGTTTTATGTTCAGGCGGGTTCGTTTTGTGCTTTTGCCCATGCTCTGCTGTGTCTTCAGCGTTACCGCCATGGTAGGCCTGCTCTCACTGTTTGAGCTTGAGATTACGGTCATCTCTTCGAACTTTATTTCGCTGCAGCTTATTCTAACCCTGGCACTGGTGATTCACCTTGTGGTGAGATATTCAGAATACGAAGAGGTTGAGCCCGAAGATACTCATCTTGAAATCATTCAGTACACTGTGCGCAGCAAGTTTATACCCTGCCTTTATGCAAGTTTAACTACCATTGCCGGCTTTCTTTCTTTGATACTTTCAGATATAAAACCGGTTATGAACTTCGGGTGGATGATGAGCGCAGGCATTCTGGTTACTTTGATGGTAACCTTTGTGTTTTTTCCCAGTGTGTTACAGTTCTGGCCGAAATCGAAAACCCCGAAAAAACCTGAGTCGAAAAGGCTGGCCTTTATTGCCTTTCTGGGCCGGGTCACCGTTGAGCGTGGCAATTCAATATTGATTGCTACTGGCCTGATTATCGTGATGACCCTGGGTGGGCTCAGCTTGCTTAAAGTTGAAAATAGTTTTATCGATTACTTTAAGTCAGACAGTGAGATCTATCAGGGCATGAGTCTGATAGATAAAGAGCTGGGGGGCACCACCCCGTTAGAAGTAATTCTCAATTTTAATAACGACACCGGCAGTACCAAGAAACTGATTAAAAAGAAAAAAGAAGAGTCTGCCGGCGAAGATGACCTCGATGACTTTGATGATCCCTTCGATAAAGAAGAAAAGAGCAGCGAAGAGAAGTATTGGTTTGTACCCTATCGTATGAATCTTATTACCAAAGTGCATGAGTATTTAGATAAGCTGCCAGAAACCGGCAAGATCTTGTCTCTTGCTACGGTGCAGCAGATTATTAAGCAGCTGAATGAGGGTAAGTCGGCCGACAACTTTGAGCTGGCGGTTCTCTATGAGAAGCTGCCAGAGAAGTATCGCAGCATTATTATCAGCCCCTATGTTTCATTTAAACAGAACGAAGCCCGCATCTGGGTGCGCATTCGTGATTCGATGCCCGATATCAATCGCAACAAGCTGCTGGCGCGTATAAACAAAGAAATCAACCAAGACAATGATTTGCCTAAGGGGCGCCTTCGC
This sequence comes from uncultured Leptospiraceae bacterium, assembly GCA_964532545.1. Classification (GTDB taxonomy): domain Bacteria; phylum Spirochaetota; class Leptospiria; order Turneriellales; family CAZHLC01; genus CAZHLC01. The sequence goes on from CAZHLC010000547.1 coordinate 2,036, forward strand.
CTTGCGGGCGCCATGGTGCTCTACAACAACATGCTACAAAGTCTGTTCGATTCGCAGATCAAAACCCTTGGGTTTGTGGCCTTCATTCTGTTTCTGATGTTTCTGGGGCTCTTTCGTTCACCCAAGCTTGCCCTGATTGCCCTGGCGCCAAACGTGCTGGCTGCGGCTGCTATTCTGGCCATTATGGGGTTATTTCAGATACCTCTTGATTTGATGACTATAACTATTGGGGCGATTACTGTGGGCATTGCCGTTGATGACACCATACATTATATTTACCGCTTTCGTACTGAACTTGAAAACGGGTCGACCTATAAAGAGGCGGCTCTCAAATCTCATTCAACCATTGGCCACGCCATGTATTATACTTCGGTTACCATTATTCTGGGGTTTTCAATTCTGGCTTTTTCAAACTTCTGGCCAACCATCTATTTTGGGCTTTTTACCGGCCTGGCCATGTTTCTTGCTCTGCTTGCCGCCCTGACTCTATTGCCAAAACTTATCATCTTGATAAAACCTTTTCAAACGACCGACACTGAATAATATATGAAACGCCGAATTCTCATGCCCTTGCTGGCATTATGTCTCATTTTGGCTGGCTTCTCTCTTTTTGCACAGCCAAATGAGGGTGAAAACCAGCCAGCTGAAAAAGAAAACACAACGGTTGAAGGCGAAAATGCGTCTAAACCCGGCGAAACGGGTGAAACCACTGAGGCAGATGATCTCGATGAAGACCCCTTTGGCGACGAAGAAATCGGGGCAGAAACAAAGAAGGCTTCTGACCCCCTTGAAGGTATGAACCGGGCATTTCACACTTTTAATGATTTTACATTTACCTACTTTTTTAACCCCCTGGCAACGGGTTACGCCTTTGTTACCCCGCGGTTTTTACGTAAGGGCATTTCTAACGTTTTTGAAAATCTCAAAATGCCCATGCGCCTGGTGAGTACTCTGGGGCAGGGGCGCCTGAAAAAATCGGGTAAGGTGCTCTCTCGCTTTACGATTAACAGCACGGTGGGGCTCGCTGGCCTCATTGAAGTGGCCGAACCCATGACAGGGTGGGAAAGAGTAAACGAAGATATGGGCCAGATGTTCGGTTATTGGGGTATTGGCCAGGGGCCCTATGTGGTTCTGCCGTTTTTCGGCCCTTCTGGGGCCCGCGATTCTGTAGGTCTCATTTTTGACCTTGCTTTGAACCCTGTAACCTACGTTCCCACCTTAGCTACCGATAATTACGTAGAATCTTTTGCGATTACCGCAGGAATATATACCTTCACAACAGTAAATAACGTCTCATTACAACTGGGTGAATATGAGAACCTCAAGAAAAATTCACTTGATCATTATGTGTTTTTTCGCGATGTCTATATTCAGTACCGAGAGAAGCAAGTTGAGGAGTAACTAACTATGAAAAAGCTGACAATTTTAAGCCTGATATTATCTTTTACACTGGCTGGTAGTCTCGAGGCGGCTACACCCCGTGATACTGTACAGGCCCTGTTAAACAAGTTCACTTCAATTATGAAATCTGGTG
>CAZHLC010000548.1:0-3559 GCA_964532545.1 uncultured Leptospiraceae bacterium
GCCATCAGCATAGCAGCGGGCGCAAACCCCTCAATTACAGCGAATGCAGAGATTAATGGCGGTACAACCGCCACTGGCGTCGTTGAAGGCATACACATTGATAATGCAAATGCCACTATTTCGGGAAACCTGATTAATGGTGGTACCACGACTGCTGCGGCCAATCAAGCCCGCGGCATCAATGTGGCTGACGCCAACGTTGATATATTTCAAAACCGCATTTTTGCTGGTATTGCAAGTAATGCTGGCAGCTCAACCATGGGTATTAATGCAGGCAATACTGGCACTACAAATATCTATAACAACCTGCTCTCTGGGGGCCAGGGTAATAACAGCTCAAATGCACTTCTATTAGGTGGCACCCATACTGCGAATGTTCGCAACAACACCATTCATACTGGCACAGCCGGCACAACCAGCCGGGGCATATCGCTCTTTTCTAATAATACAGTCACTGCCCAGAACAACATCATTGTCTGTACGGGCTCTGCAGCCGGCAACGTATACGGTGTTGATGAAAGCGGTGGCGCTACTGAACCTGCTGTTTTCAGAAACAACAACATTGTTGACTGTGCCACAGCCCTGTACTTTGATAACAATGGCACCCCGGTTACTACCCTGGGCGCAGCTGTTGATACAGGCGAAGGCGTATCAACTCTTGTGGCCTATGGCAATGTTAGCGAAGGCCCCGGCTTCAACGACTTTGATGGATCTGATAATACCAATCACACCTTAGATGATTTTGATGGCACAAACTGGAGGCTCACCAACCCACAATCTGCCAACTTTCTGCACGGCGGGCTCGATCTCTCTGGTACGGGTTACAGCAATGATATCACTGGTGGTGCGAGAACGACTGCTACCAATAGCTCAACCAACGGTGGCGCCGGCTGGTCAATGGGCGCCTTTGAAAATGATGGGGCCGTAACCATACCTAATATTCTGGTGGCCGAATACCGCTTCGATGGCAACAACAACGATTCAACTGCTAACGCACTCAATCTCACGGCCAATGGCGGCATTGGTTTTGGGCAAGACCGTCATGGTGTTAACGGCCAGGCGACCGGTATTTTTGATGGTACCGATGACTATTACAGCACCCCAGATACTGGCTTGCTCGACCTGCCTGCCACCCATACCATAGCCGCCTGGGTAAAAATTGACAACCCCACCAATACCGCTACGATACTGAGCAAAGTCGATTTCGCGCAAAATAAACGAAGCTACATGCTGCAGTATCTTAATACCAACAATATTCGAGTACAAATCAGCTCTTCGGGAACTGCCCCGACCGCACAGTACGACTTTCCTTTTACGCCCACAGCAAATCGCTGGTATCACATCTCTTATACCTACGATGACGCAGCAGGGGCCGGTAACCGCATCAATGTATTTGTCAACGGGCAGCAAATAACAGGCCCGACCATCGGTTCAGACACCGGGGGCACCCCCTTTAACAATGATGTGCCATTATTAATCAATGCAAGCCGAAATGCAGGCGCAGTAGGCGTATCGAGCACCGAACAGGTTGATGATGTGCGCATCTACAACTATGTTCGCACCCAGAACGAAATTATCGCTGACGCATCTATTAAAATCTTCACCAACGGTGGCGGCGGCTTCAACTGGAACAATGCCGCCAACTGGGAACCTGCAGGGGTTCCCACTGGTACTGACGATGTGGTGATCAATAACGCAATTTTAGCCGGTAACTACACCCTCGACTTTGATATAAATACCGGTATTGGCAGCCTCGAAATCGACTATGGCGGCACTTTCGACATGGGCGGCAATGACATCACCCTTGCAGAGAACTTCGTTATGGCTAACGGCACCATCTCGACCTCATCGCTTGGGCGCCTTGAATTCGTGGGCAATGGCAATGGCCCCTACTCTCTACAACACTTCGGCGGAACCATCGACGCCAGAACCTACGGCACGGCCGGGGCCAACACATACAACTTTAACACAAACTTTCCTGTCGATAGGCAGTTCAGGTTTAACTCAGGTACATTTAACCTCAATGCCAACACACTGACTACCACCGCCTTTCAACTGTTCGGGGCGACCTTCAACGCTAACTCGGGCAACATCGTAGTTAATGGTGGCAACCAGCACTTTAACAACAACTCAGGCACTTTTAACGCCGGCAGCAGCACGGTGACCATGGTTCACCCCACGGCAAATCAAGATATCAATGGCTCAACCACATTCTTTAATCTCAATCTGCATGATTCAGACGCAACCCGTAACATTACTTTCGACGCAGGCTCAACCCAGACAATCACGGGCACCCTGGTAATCAATGGTAACTCAGCTGCCAGCGGTAACAACATTGGCCTGCGCTCTTCAACACCGGGCACGGCCTATACGATCAATGTCACCGGCGGCGTGGGCACCATTGACTACTTCGATGTGCAAGATTCAACTGCCACAGGCACCGTTATCCCCCTCGGCGGGGCTGGCAATCCCACTGCTACGAGGGTAGACTCTGGCAATAACACAGGCTGGTTCGAGTATCTCATTTCGCATTACCTAATGGATGAAGCAGTCATAGGCGGTGCTGGGTCAGTGCTAGACCAGACAGGCACAAATAATGGGTCGCCCAATGGCACACTGGCCGTTTCTCAAGATCGCCATGCAGCTAATACCACAGCCTATGAGTTCGATGGAAGCTCTGCTTATGTGACGGCCACCCTGAACAACTTGCCACAGGGTGCATCACCAAGAACTGTATGTGCATGGGTTAGACCAGATTCAACCGCATCTTTCTCGGTAATTACCACGTATGGCAATGCCGCCGTTGGCCAGGCATTTGGTCTTGCCTTTGACAACACCAACATTTCACTGATTGGTTTTGGTGACGATGTTTTATTCGCGACGACCCTGCCAACAACGCGCTGGTCACATCTTTGCGGCACCTATGATGGTACCACTGCAACTCTTTATTACAATGGCCAGGCTGTAAACAGTGCGGCAAAAACCTATAATACAGGCAACACTTTCCATCAAATTGGTGCACAAAACCCTGCAACACAGTTTGTTGATGGCCAGATTGATGACGTACGAATCTATAACTATGCCCTGACTGCTGCACAAATACAAACGCAAGCCTATAATACATGGAAGTGGAACGCCGGCAGTGGAAACTGGAATGTGGCCAGCAACTGGCTACCCGCTTCAATTCCGCCAGCTAATGCTGATGTAATTCTAGATCACGCCTACACTGCAGGCGCATATACTGTTATTCTTGATTCAGCGCGCACTGTCGGCAACCTAGAGATCAACGAATCAAATGGCAGCAATATTACCCTCGACCTTGGTGCAAACACCCTTACGGTGAATCACCATCTAGACTATGAGGGAACCAACCCTGTTCTGAATAACGGCTTTATCAACGTAATCGGCACTACCGATGGCCCCTTTAGATTTAACGCTGGGCCTGCGGGCTACAATGCCCAGACAACTGTAAACGCCAGTGGTAAAACCTACAATATGAGTGCAGCCCACACCAATGGGGCTGGCCTGGCTGTAGCTGCAGGCACCTTTGATACCGCCG
>CAZHLC010000549.1:0-3556 GCA_964532545.1 uncultured Leptospiraceae bacterium
AACATTGACATTGGCAGAGCCGGGTGCACCTGCTGACCAGCAACTATCGTTGGTTATGTTGCCGGTAGGGCAGGTGCCTGCAAGCCAATTGGTGTCGAGAGTTGCCTGTACCAGGGCATTGTTGTAGCCACCAACATTGCCGGCATCAAAGGGTTTTGAGCCACCCTGATAATCGACAGTAATATTACCCGTGGCAGTATGGCGTAAGGTGCCATCATTAATGCCAGCACCACTTGAGCTGCTGATAGGGCGAAGATCTGGCGTGCAGCCACCACCCGACAGGTCATTGCGAAAAATGCCGGTGGCATTACCTGTTTCGCAGAGTGTCACCTGTTCAGCATCGCCTGTGACTACAGAAATTACATCAACTTGATATTGCTCGCGTATGCTGGCACTGCGGTTTAAGCCGGCGTCTTGTAGCTGTACGATTACAGAATCTTTGTTGATTTGGTAGGCGCTGGCACCAGTGGTTACAAACGAGAAGGTTGAGGGATGATAGATTTCACCAGAGCCACTGATAGTGGCATTATTCTGGTACATGGTATTGCGAACGTCTAAGGTAGCGCCACCGTTTAATATGAAGCCAGTGTTATTGGTAAAGCTGGTGGCGCCATTAAAGTTGAAGTTGGTATTAATAGCATCGGTTATTGTCACTGTATTGTCAAAAGACACGTTGCCCGCCGAAGTTGCAGAGATCGCGTTAGTGTTATTGTTAAAGTCGATGGTGGTATTGTTCAGGCTCAGATTGCTGGCAATTTCGAACTCGGTATTGTTAGCAAGGTTAATGGTCAATGGGTTCGTTACAGAAAAAGAGCTGCCCTGGTAAGCCAGGCTGCCATTGGTACCTACGGCGATCTGGGTATTTGTGGCCGACAAGTTTGCACTGGTGGTCACAGTAAAGCTGTTGTTTGAGAGAATATTTATAGTTTTAGTGCCGCCGCCCGTGGTGATCAGATTATCAGCTGTTGTCGTTCGGGACACAATAGCGGTGCCCTCGGGGCGAAAAGTCGAGAATTGTGGGTTAGCTGAGCCCTGTATTGTGCAGTTATTGCAAATAAAGGTTGAAGCGTCTTTGCCCCAGGTGCCACCATTGAGGTCGAAGATACCGAAAACCTGATAGGTGGCACCACCCGAGTTTACGATGCCCCCGTTGATATTGAAACTATTCAGAACTTGAAACTTATCGCGGGTGTTGCCATTGATTACCCCGCTGCTTATGGTAACATCATTGTTCACGATAATGTCATCTGTACCGCTGCCCAGGGCCAGGGTGCCCCCTGAAATGTTAATGTTTTGAATTTCACGCAGGCCAAAGCTGCCTGTGAAGTTTGCCTGGCCGCCATTGACATGCATGGTGGTTGAATCTGCGTTGAAGGTTTCGATGTTGCGACTCAGGTTATCAAAATGCAGGTTGTCGAGGTTATTTGTGTTACTGACTGCGATTGAGACCCTGGCTGAACCTGAGCCATCATCAGAATCAGTCAGGCGAATGAGACTGTTGCCATTGCTCTGAATTTCCTGCCCGTCAAAAATAAAATCACGTGAGATATCAATTCGTTGGGTAAAAGAGAGGTGATTCAAACGCAGAATAACACCTGCTCCCCCTGTCATCACGAAGCTACCCGAGGGTGCTGGTGAGAAAGGTGCAGAATACGGGCATGTTCCGATAGTATTTCTTATTCTGAGCGTGGTGCTGTTTTGTAGTCTTAGTTCCTGGTTGCTGAACAGCAGGCCGTTGGCCGTCTGATCGCTTGTGACATATGGGTGGTCGGTGTTTACTACACCAGTGCCGCTAACACAGTCGCCAAGGCCTGGTACACCGTCGGGGTTCCAGTTTGGTGATGATGACCACCATGGGTCGGTAAAGGTGCCGTTGTCATAACGATATTCAATCGCAAACAATGACGAGCAGAGACCGTAGCAAGTAGCTATGGCAAATAAAGCGACTCTAAGATTCACCCAGACCAACCACACACATTGATCAAACCCGCCGATGAATACTCAAGTCAATGCTCTCTTGAGAATTGAGTAATCCCATTTTTATGTATTCAAAGGCACCCCCCACATCGGCCCTTGAAGCATTTTCTTTCTTTAACTAAGAATACTGCAAAAGAGCCTCTTGACTCTCAAGCTTTACCCATTTTCTTTTATGTTTTGTATTACAGGGGCGTATTCACAAGTAAGATGCCGATAAAAAGGCCCATAAGGCCAAAATACAAGCCGTATTGCTGGTTAATTGCCTCATTTGTCTTTGAAAGCTCATTTTTTCGAGAAGTTTATTTCTATTATTACAACTTTTTTTTAATCGCTGCTAAAACTATTGTCGAAAAAATAGTTTTTTTATATCATGTAGGTGATAAGTTAGGGGATTTTAAATGGCCACACAGACACTAGAAAAAGACAAAATTTCTCAAAGCGCGAAAAAGGTAATCTCGAGAGCAGACCAGTTTGCCAAAGAGATCGATGAGCTCTACCATAAAGAGCTTTCGCAGGTGGGCGAGAGCGACCTGCAGCATATGCGGAGCATGGTGAAGCTTTCGCAGAAAATTCACGACCGTGGCCGTCGCCTCATCAGCACCGCCGACGATTTCGAAACCTGGGTAAGGGGTATTCAATATCTGGCAGCTCATTTCATTATAGATTTTGCCCATGGGCATCTGATTCTGCATGGCACTTTTGATCACGTGCCTGGCAGCGAGTTTCATTCGAAGACTTATAAGTGGAACCAGCCCATGATTGAAGATGATTTTCGGGTAGAACATAACCAGCATCATCACAGCTATACAAACGTTGTAGGTGCTGACCACGACTATGGTTTCTGGATGTTTCGCGTCAGTGACAAGCAGCCCTGGCGCCCCTGGCATCTGATTCAGCCCTTAACCTTTGCTGCTCTGCCCTTTATTGGCTACCAGTTTAAATCGTTATTCTTTTCTATCGCCCCGGCTCTAACAGACAAGCGGCCGGTAGATCTTGATGTTCTCAAGGCCCCACTGGCAAAAATTTTCAACAATCTGGTTGAAAACTACTGGCAGCGGCCCCTTGAATCAAATGGCCGCTTTATACAGACTGCCCTGGGCAATTACCTGGCTCACGTATTGAACGACTTCTACTTTATCTTTATTATTGGTGTTGAGCACATGAATGACGAGCTGGCCAGCTATGATGAAATGCCAGATAATAACACCAGTGAATTCTATCTGCGGCAGATTTTGTCTACCTTGAACTATGACATCGATGATAAGCATCTTGAAGAGGTGATGTTTGCCGGCATCAATATTCATATGGAGCATCATCTCTTTCCTAACCTGCCGGCCCCGCGCCTGATGACCATCGCAAAGCAGGTACAGAAAGTCTGTGAAAAGTATGGTGTACCCTATAAACGCGAAACTTTTCTTACTGCTTCGCTCGAACTTATGCGTGACCTGTTGAAGTACACCAGCCCCTTTGCAGAAACCCGCTCAACCCGATTTGACGATGTCTGGCACAAAATGACCAGGCCGTTTATCGAGATTGTTGAGAAGAGCCAGAAACAGCAGAGCTATAAGGTGACCCTGCG
>CAZHLC010000550.1:0-3551 GCA_964532545.1 uncultured Leptospiraceae bacterium
ATAGATAACTTTGTTGGTACCCTCTGTTTTACAGCGGCGGTCGGGCTTACCATTTCTAGCGAATGAGCCCAGAGTCACTCCTTGTACAAATACGTTCTCTTGATCATCAACCGCCACTGCCACCGCCCCGGGCATTTCAACCTGCCAGTCACGGCTACCAGAAGAAGAGTACTTTTCAACAAAGCTTTTATCGCCCTGTTGGTTTACTACGAACAGGTTGCCGGTGCTTGATATTGTCATATCGCTGATGGCGTCATTGCCGGCCGAAGAGGCAATCAAGGCATCAAAACCCGAGGTGTCGTCGAGCTCGCCGCTGTTAGCCTTGAAGAGATAACTCATATTACCCCGGGCATAATCTTCAGCGTTATTACCCGAATTGTCTTTAAGGCGGTGATTGGCGCTCAAATCAAGCAGGGCCTGTACCATCTGGCTGCCACCCTGCTCATCGCGAGCCTTGCCAGGTGTCGCTGCTACGATCATGGCTGTTTTGCCCTGACTATTCTTTGCATTAAGGTTCGCCCCATTGTTTTTCAGCATGTAAACCAGCTCAAACAGATCTTCGTTTTTGAGCTTTCCATAAAGGGCGGTCATTGAAGCCTTGATCAGGGCAGTGTTGCCACGGTTGTCAGTCTGGTCTATGTTAGCACCGGCTTCTACCAGGGCCTTTAATACCTGGGCATTGCGGCGGTTGACTGCATACATAAGAGCATTGTTATGATACTTATTCTTTGCATTTACATCGACCCCTTTGGCAATCAGCAGCTTTAGAATCTTCATGGTGGTTCTATTTTTGCTGTAGGGGTCGGCCTTGGCCAGCTCCATCACCAGGGTGTTGCCGAATTGATTTTTTAAGTTGGTCTTAGCCCCGTTATCGAGCAGCAGGTTTACCATTCTGATGTTCTGCTTTGCTATGGCCAGATGCAGCGGAGTTTCATTCTGCCGGGTGCGGTCGTTAATGTTGGCACCATTTTTAAGAAGATAGCGGGTCAGGGGTACACTGTCAGCAGAAACAGCCAGCAGCAGCGGGGTTTTGCCTGCCGGGTCTCGCCGGTTGACATTCGAGCCTGCAGCCACCACCGCCTTCACGATGGCCAGTCGCCCGGTGGCCACCGCCATATGAATGGGGTAGTTACCGTTAGAGTCAGGTTCTTGCACCTGCCCACCGGTTTTTAGCAGCAGCTTGACATAATAGGGTACACGTTTATCGATATAATCGTAAATGATCAATTCGTTGGCCGCGTTCTTAATGTTTACATTAGCACCAGCCCTGACCAGATCAACAAAGATGCCCGAGCGTGCTTTGTTGAAACGTTTCAGAAAATTATCGTGAGCAATACGTAATAGCGTATGGCCATTGTTATAGGTCTTATTGAGGTCGAGTTCGTTTTTAATAAAAGCCCTGAGCACGCTTCGTCGGGTTTTTGATACAGCAAGAACCACGGGCTTTTTGCCATCGTTGCTGACAACTTCAGTGTCGGCTCCGTTTTTCAGCAGCAAGTGTGCAATTTTGCTGCGGTTCTTAATAATTGCCAGATTCAAAGGGGTGTTGCCATCGGGGCCTTTGGCATTGACATCAATTTTCGCGGCCAGGGCCTTGCCCGCCAGCCAGCTTGAATTAATTTCAACTGCTCTGATTAACAGGTTCTTCTGTTCTTTACTGATGGCGTTGGCATTGGCACCGCCAGAAAGTAAATAAGATAAAAGGGTATAACGCTTTTTATCAAGACAGTAGTGCAGCGGGTGCTGGTCTGCTATGGTTTTATTCAAGTCAGCACCGGCCGCAATCAGGCTTTTTACACCTCTGCGGTTTTTCTTTTCGATGGCATAGCCAAGAGGTGTTTTGCCCTCGTTGTTTGCGGCATCAATATCGACGCCCTTTGTTTTGAAGTCTTTGATGTAGCCATGGTAGCGGCCTCTTACCAGGTAATGGGCGACACTGTTACCCTCTGCGTCGGTATCAGACGCATCGAGGTCTTCTTTGGCCATGAGCAGCTTCAATATGGCTTTGTTGCTCTTCTGGGCAGCCCAGTGCAGGGCTGTTTTTCCTTCATTGTCACGCTGCTTAATTGCGGCGCCGGCGGCCAGCAGTGCCTTAAAGTTGCGGGTTTTTCTCTTAACTATGGCAATTTTCAACGGGTAATCGCCGGCATTGTTCTTTTGATTCAGGTTCAGGCCCTTGTCTTTAAGGCTGCTGATCAGGCGGTAGTCGCGCCCAGCAGCAAGAAAATGTATGATCTGGTTGCCCTCGTTGTCGCTGATTGAGGTATCAGCACCTTTTTCGAGCAAAAACAATACAGCCTTTTTCTGGGGGCGTTTGGCCGCGTGCAGCAAAGCAGTGAGGCCCTTCTCATCTTTGTAGTTTACATCGGCACCCGCAGCAAGGGCCTTTTTGATACGGCTGACGCTGCCTCTTTTAGCAGCCTTGATGAGCTTTTCGCCGGGCTCAGCCCAGAGGCTCACTGAAAATACAAACAAGGTTAATAGCAGAATTGATCGGTTCATAGTGGTAAGTGGCCTTATCAGTTGCGCGGGGGCATGTAATTCATCGGGTTCATATGCCCGCGGCCGTAGGCCTTGCGTACTTCGAAATGAAGATGGGGCCCGGTTGAGTAGCCAGTAGAACCCACTTGACCGATCACGTCACCGGCATTGACCCGCGCGCCCTTTGGTTTTACAAACTTGCGCTGGTGTGCGTAATAAGTTACCAGCCCGTTATCATGCTCTATGACGGTCAGATTACCGTAGGCGCGGCTTTTCATGGTTCTAATGACTTTGCCCGAGCCGGCCGCATATATGGGGGTGCCCCGGCCAGCGGCCACGTCAATACCGGTGTGCATTCTTTTGGTTTTTTTGATGGGATGTATTCGCATACCATACTTGCCAATGCGACGCATCATCAGGCGGCGATCAAGTGGGTATACAAAGGGTACGTCAAGATCATCTGAGGCGATGAAGTTACCACGGTGCTCGGTTAAAAAACCACCGAAAACCCAGCCCTTAACACCACTGGCTTCGATTTTAACCCAGATTGATGAAATGCCCATAACACTTTCTTTAATATTAGAACGTTCAATGATGTCGACCTGATCGCGATTTTCAATGACCCCGACGACGGCACCGTACTTGCTTGGCTCATCTCTTACGTGTAGAATGCGACTTTTCACATATTTACTTGAACCTGACATGATATGCCTGGGGTCTTCAGCTTTGTTGCCACTTGAATCAGAATCACTTTCAGGGTTATCTACCAGATAGCCAGAGAAAACCCAGCCCTCAGTGCCCTGCCAGCTCACATAGGCCCATTTAGCCCTGATACCATAGATAACATCTTCATCGTCACCGAACTTGATGACCCTGACCTTTGAACCGCGGGGTATTGAGGTGATACGCGGTGAACTCTGGTATGGGTCTTCGCGCATACGCAGATAGCCTGCCGAGACGTAATAGTTTTTAGGAACATATTGCAGGGGTGTACGGGTTTTGAATTCGATTTTGGGTTTTGTTTTTTTCAGATATTTGTTTGGCATAAAGCCTTCACGGCCATCTTTGAG
>CAZHLC010000551.1:0-3539 GCA_964532545.1 uncultured Leptospiraceae bacterium
CCGTCTTTTACAATATTGGTATTGATAATGCCCGGGCAGAGTACCGAAACAACGATATTTTTTTCGGCCAGCTCAATGCGCAATGACTCGGCCAGACCGACCATGGCATACTTGCTAGTGCAATAGGGTGACATGCCCGGCATAGCCACCAGCCCGAGGCCGCTGGCGGTAATCAGTATGTTGCCCGCCTGCTGCTCGACCAGGTCTTCTACAAAGAGGTTCAGCATGTAGATGGCGCCCCAGATGTTAATATCCAGTACTTTCTTCCATGTCTCTATTGAGATATTTTCAATTCTCTCGCCGTGACCAATACCGGCATTTAAACACAGGGTATGAGCTCGCCCAAAATCTTTTTCGTAGGCGGTGCGAAACTTTTTCACCTGCTCAATATCGCTATGATCGACCTGGTAGGCCCGGGCCCCTGGCAGGGTGCGGGCAACTGCTTCAGCGCTTTCGAGGTTGATATCGGTAAGAGCCACGCGCGCGCCTTTGCCTGCCAATTGAACGGCAAGTTCGCGGCCTATACCTGAGCCGGCGCCTGTTACGATGGCGTTAACCTGTGAAAATTTGCTCATTTTAATACTCCTTCTGGTGTTAGATTCTAAGTTCGGTGGCAAGCCTGTTCGCTATGCGCATACGTTTTGCCAGATCACGCCCCAGACCGGTGACTACCTGGTAGGCCAGCTGGGCATTGTTCTGACGAAGTCGATCTAAACTGGTATTAGACAGTTTATAGCACACAGTGGTACCCCGGGCAATAGCGGTGGCCACCCTCGGTTTTTCATCAAGAGCGGCCATTTCACCACAGACGGTACCGGGGCACAAGATAGCGATGCGCTTCTTTACCCTGGTTTCAGCTGCATAGACATCGAGTTCGATCTGCCCCTGAACCAGCAGGTAGAAATGATCACCCGGGTCACCCTGCTCAAAGATGACGTCACCATTGACAAAGATACAGCGCTCAAGATACTTTTTAACTTCTTTGACATCGTCAGGCTCGATTATCTCAAAAACGTCAACCTCTTCAAGGGCAGTCTCTTTTTTGTAACGATCGGGGTCGCTTACCAGATCAAGAATTTCATCTTCGGCAAAAGCCAGGGCCGCGTCGATGTCAGAAAACAGTTTGTCTTCAGCAAAACTCAAAAAGAAACCCATGCGCCGTAATTCATTTACCAGCTTATTCTTTTTCAGGCGGGCGCTGGCCGAGCCGCTCACCAGTACCTGAATTTGTTTCTGTTCTAATCGGTCTTGAATATGCAATAAGATCTTGGCCCCAGTGCTATCAATATCTGTTACGTGGGCCAGATCTAATATAACAAAACGTTTGTCTGCTAGATCAGATTCAAGAATAGCCTTAGAGAGTTGGTCGGTTGAGCCAAAGAACAGTGAGCCGTCGAGTTCAAAAATCTGAATCTTATGGCCATGGCTTTCAAGGTGAATAATTTCAGGCAGTATACGCTCTACATTTGACCGCACCCGGTGGGCATCGTATTGCCGCCGAATAGGTGTGCGGCTCATGCGGGCTACAAAAGAGATTACCGAGGCCAGCACACCAGCTGCGACTCCTTGAAAAATACCCAGGCCCACCATGGTGCCCGTTACCGAACACACTAGAAAAAGATCAAATAGCAGCTTCTTGTTGATTCGTTTTGAGAACAGCCGTTTCACCAAACCAAGGCTCCAGCTGTCGGCTGCTGAAATGCCAATGGTGATCAATAGGCCTGCTAAAACTGCATTGGGAAGTTTACCAACTATGTTACCCAGTACCATCAAGACCAGCAGGGCGAAGGCACCCACTGTAGCCCGGGCCAGGCGGGTGCGCCCGCCATACTGGTAGTTGGCAATTACCGGGCCTGAGTATCCTGAACATGAAATACCACCAAATGTACTGGTCACCATGTTGGCCAGCCCCTGGCCCACCAGTTCGCGGTTGGTGCTCGAGTTCTCATGAGTGATGTTGTCGATAGTCACCACCGCAAGCAGGCTGCGCAGGGTAATCACGAAAGCAATACCCAGTGAAATATACAGAATCTGAGGCAGCAGTTTTACAATCTGCGGGTCTTGCCAGATGTTAATCATTCCTGTAGTGTAGAATGGGTAGGGGTATGAAAACGGAATGTCACCGATAACTGAACCCATTTTTACTTCAGGTAGAAGCATATAAAGAGCATAGTAAGCTGCACAACCAAGGGTTATGGCAATCAGCGGCGCTGGAACTTTTGGTATGATTTTATTTCCCCAGAAGTTAAAGGCTGCAGTGAGCAGCCCCACCAGGGCGGTAAGGTAGGTACCCATCTGCCAGTCGATCTCGCTGTAGGCCATGCTGCTAGAAATACCCAGCAGCGGTTTCACGGCCCCCACCAGAACGAGAATCGCAATGCCGTTCATCAGGCCGGCGATCACAGGGTAGGGTATAAACTTGGCGAGATTACCAATACTGAGCAGGCCAAACAAAAACTGAAAGAAGCCCGCAGCAAAGACAATGATGAAAACAATCAGAATCAACGAGCCATCGGTGATGCCGCTGTAGCGCGTACTGATAAAGGTAATAGCCTGGGCCAGCATGAGCGCCGCCAGGGCATAGGGCCCGGTGCTGAGAATGCGGGCGCCCCCGGTGACGCTGCCAATCAAATTGGTCATACCCAGAGAAATGAGGCCCACCACCACCCCCATGGGGGTTAACTCTGGGGTAATTGTAGCAAAAACAAGGGCCCCGAAGGCCATGGCCTCGGGCAGGCTTAGAACACTGGCAATGGTACCGCCGGTAAAATCACCCAGCAGGTTCTTCTTCAGCATTGGTTCTGCAGATCTTCGATTCGAAAGTGCCAGTCAATGAGAATCGGGCCGGGGGCAAAAGCCTGCTACCAAGAGCCTCTTTTGATTTGACACCCTGTCTGAGCTGCCGTATTCATCCCGCTCACCATGATTCTGCAATTTGGCAGACATGGCGAATTTGCTGCCTTAGCTCAACTGGTAGAGCAGCTGATTTGTAATCAGCAGGTTGGGGGTTCAAGTCCCTTAGGCAGCTTGCTATTATACCATCGCTATGCAGTCGCATTCGGTCGGTAACCGGTAACCCCGCAGGGGTTGGCCGATTCACCAAAGAATGTGATTTTGTATCAAAAAGTGATGTTGTCCGTCTCGTTTGGGTCGGTACCCGAGCGGTCAAAGGGAGCAGACTGTAAATCTGCCGGCTAAGCCTACGGAAGTTCGAATCTTCCCCGGCCCAAATAAGACAGATAATCCAGCCCCTCATTCTTTAGCAAATAGTATAGATCTGCGGTCAAAGGGAGCAGACGCCAACGACCCAAATTAACAATAGCCCAGGCTATTACTTGGGCAAGCCGGTTTCACTCTTTCTAGAAAAGGGCTTTACGATAAAGTGATAGTGTAGCTTGTTTCAAATGTTAGATAGGGCAATTAGAAAAGGGCTACAGGCCAAATATGTTAAAATCATGGCCCGACGAGTCTTTCTAATTGATATCTTTACTGATATGATCTAGATATCCTGGCTTTTCTGTTTCAATACCCAAATCATC
>CAZHLC010000552.1:0-3538 GCA_964532545.1 uncultured Leptospiraceae bacterium
GCCCCGATATCTATCCAGATTGTTTTTTGATTATATGAGAAAACAGAGAAATTAGTGCCAAAGGCACCGATACCCCCACCAAAACCAACATATAGCTGGTCTGCTTCAACTTCGGCCAGCAAGTCTGCGGCCAGTTCGGCATCAGGCCTTACCTGTAGAGCCAAAGCCGCCCTCACCCCTTGCAGTATCGCTTAATTCATCAACTTCAACCCAGTCGACTTCATAGCTCTTCTCGAGAATCAGCTGGCCAATGCGGTCACCGTCTTTAATCTCGAAAGCCTCTTTGCCATGATTCACCAGCAGAATCTTTACCTCGCCGCGGTAGTCACAGTCAATGGTGCCTGGTGAGTTGATCATGGTAATACCATTTTTAATCGCCAGCCCCGAGCGTGGCCTCACCGATAGCAGGTAACCATCTGGAACTTCAACCGCCATGCCGGTAGACACGGCAAAGCGCTCACCAGGTGAAATGGTCTCTGTCTGCTTAAGGCAGGCATAAACATCATAGCAGGCCGCACCGGTTGTAGCAAGGTGGGGCATTCTGCTGTTCTTATATAGTTTTTTAAATCGAATGGTAAGTTTAGACACGGTCAATGAACATCATGGGTATGCTTGGGTTGTTTTGTTCTTAACGCATACTTTAAAGAATTCATAGAATGGCGTTTAGAACGAAAACCAATTACTGAGTTTATGAAATTTCCTTTAGAGTCGGCCAGAACCAGGGTTGGTAGACCACGTATGTTGTACTTGCGGGCAATCTTTTCATTTTCTTCGCTTTCATTAGTGAAGTCGAGCCGGGCCAATACCAGTTTGTTATCTTTCACCAGTTTTTTAAATTCTTTGCTGGTGAAGAGCTTTGCTTCCATCTCGAAGCAGGCCTGACACCATTCGGCCCATAGGTCTATGAGTACTTTGTTATTATCTTTTTTCGCCGCCGCCAGGGCAGAATCAAGTTTTGTGTGCCAGCCTTTTACTGTTTCATGAGGTGCAGCCTGGGTAACAGCAAAGGGTGAGGTGGCCAGAAAGAGCCCCATCGAGGCCAGCAACAGAAGAGCCGAAGACGTCATTTTGCGCGGGCGCCCCTCTGAAACTTTTAAAGGCTCAGACAGTACGAAAAAGACAACGAACAAGAACAGGCCCACCAGCGCCAGAGAGTTCACAGCCGCCTGGGCCGGAAAGCCCCCCTCGACCACATCTTCAAGATAGTGCAGCCCGGCAGCAAACAGAATTGTGGCCCCGAGAAATTTTACCGCCTGCATCCACCTTCCGGGTTTGGGAAGTTTCAGTGAAAAACCACCCACTAAAAGAAAGGGCAGCCCCATACCCAGACTGAAAGACAGACCCTGCACAATGGGAAAAGTCAGGCCCCCCTGATTCTCTGCCGAGTGTTGGGCAATATCAATGATGATCTTTCCAAACAGGGGCGCCGTGCATGGGGCCGCGACAAAGCCTGAGAAGATGCCGAGAACAAAGGGATAGAAAATAGTACTTTTTTTCGAGACCTGAAACTTCTCGGCGATGTTAGGCACGGGAAAAGGTATGATTTCTAAAAACATTAAACCTAAAAAGAAGAAGAAGGCAGCAAAGCCCAGAACTACATAGGGGTTACCCAGATAGCTGCCAAACACACTGCCGGTCAATGCAGTGACCACAGCAATAGCCACATAGGTTATGGCCATACCAAGCACATAGAGACCAGCCAGGCCAAAACCCTGGTACCAGTGCTTGACCTGAGTGGCCCCGAAAATTGCGGTAACAATAGGTATTAACGGGTAAACACAGGCCGACATAGCCGCTAGAAAGCCCAGACCGAAAGCTGACGCCATTTCAACCATAAGTAGATATTGAAGATAAACTCTGCCTGTAAAGCAGGCCAAAGATTTTCTTATTTGACAAATTATACTTACTTTTTTATAAGTATACTCATGACAAGTAAGAATATGAGCCATCTACACAGACAAAAGGGCCGGGCCGCCGAGAATGTGGCCAGCCACTGGCTTCGCAACCAGCAATACACCATTCTAGCCCGAAATATCAAGTTCTTTGGTACAGAAATCGATATTCTGGCTAAATCTGCTGATAGCTATACCTTCTTTGAGGTAAAACACACCCGCAGCACCTATTATCGCCAGGGCTTTCCGCTGATGGGTTATCGCCAGAAGCTGAAGTACCAGCAGGCCATAGACCACTGGCAAGAAGACACCAATAAGGTGTATAATATATCAGTCAAACTGGTGGTGGTGAACGAATATTTGAAACCCGAGGTGATGATTCCCCTCAACCTCTAAATCTCATATATAAAGTGTTAAGTTCAGGGCTGATTTTCCCGATAATATTTTGTGGGCCAAGGAAGGCCGTAGCCAGGCAGACGCTGCTGGTACCATGCTTAGCATGCACTTATCAAAGTTACAGGGAAGTAACAAATGGCCAGGAGACTTGCAAATAAAGGTAGGCGCACCCTACCTAAAACAACAGAATTAGGCAAAAGAAAGTTTGATTCGCACGAAGAGAAGATAAATGAATACCAGAAGCGTATTCGAGACAGCCACTACGTCGATTTCGCGATCGATAAAATAGCCGTCGAACTCACCCACTTTCTAATGAAATAAGGGTCAGGCAGCAGCCATTTTACGTGCCATATACAACATTCGAAATTTCATTGCCTTGTCTATCTCATCAAAGGTGAGCGTACTACGCTCATTGAAATCCATAATTGTTAGAGCCAGCCTCAGGGTGTTTATAATTGCCCTGTTGCTCAACAATAGTTCTGCACTGTAGTGTTTGATCAGAGTATCAAAATCAGATACGCGCGCTGCTGCAGACATGACCATCTCAACCGGTAGATTACCATTGGCAATGCCGCCATTGCGCCTGAGCATGCGCAGGCGGGCTTCTGCTACCCTGCTGTGCCACCAGCTTGAGGGTTTGCTACCTGCTTCTTTCAAATCAAGAGGTTGCTCTGGGGCCTCTATCTCGACAGTAATTCTATCGATAAAGGGGCCAATGATTTTCTGCAGGGCATTGCGGTCTTTATCTCTTTTGCAGATGCAACGGTTGTTATAGACAAAGCGCCGCCCGCAGCGGCAGGGATTGGTAGCCGCCAGCAGAGTGAAATCGGCCGCAAACTCAACGGCCTGACGAGCCCGACTGACAAAAACTTTCTTCTCTTGCAATGGCTCACGCAGGGCCTGCAGAGTTCTGGCCTGAAACTCAAGCAGCTCATCTAAAAAAAGTATACCTTTATGAGCCAGAGTAATCTCACCAGGTTGGGGTATGGGGCCACCGCCAATCATGGCTGCATCAGAGGCCGAGTGGTGAGGTGACCTGAAAGGCCGCTCTCGCACCAGCCTCTCTAACCTACGATCATAGGTGGCGTAAACCTGGGTAACCTCAAGAGCCTCTTCAAGAGTTAGAGGTGGTAGAATAGACTGGGCAGCCCGGCAGAGCATGGTCTTGCCCGCCCCGGGTGGGCCCATCAGCAGTGTATGATGCTGCCCACAAACAGCATAGGCCAGCCCCTCTTTGGCCAGCCTGTGCC
>CAZHLC010000553.1:0-3536 GCA_964532545.1 uncultured Leptospiraceae bacterium
GGTGAGGGGGCGAAGCGGGTACGTACAGGGCTGGCCATTGTGGTATGGCCCGCTAAAGAGACAGGGTGTCAAATAGAAGCGTGGTCAAACGACCACGCCTTTTTCTTATTCTAAGTGTCGTAGAACCTGTTGTGCATCAGTCAGCATCTGGGCAACGCCATCTGCAGACATGATCTCATCAAGGTCTTCATCAAAGGTAATTACAGCAAACTGCCAGTCGAAGGTGATATTCGAGATAAGGTATTTTTCCATAAAGTCAGCAACACCTTTAAGAAAGCCTTCGGGCATTGATTGTAGAACTTTGAGCTGGTTATTCAGATTTCTCTGGTGATCACATAGATAGAGGCTTTCGCCAAGATTTCGGGTTATCTTATCGAAATCAGGGTCTTTAACTTCGTCAAGAATTTCGATTTCATCATCTTCTTCTACGGCCTCTTCTTCAAATTCATACTCTTCGTCTTCGTCGCCCTCTTCCCACTCCATAAAAAGGTCGAGGTAACCCTTTTGATTATTAAGCAGAAGCTTGACTTCAAGCTGGGGGTTATCAGGGTCAAGCTCAAGCATAAGCTCGAGACGACGGTCTGAGTGCTGCCCCCTGAAGATATTGTCTTCAAGCTCTTCAGTGACTGGCTCAAGGTTAAACTTCTGCTTAAGCCCATTAGAAAATTGTTTCAGTTCTTCGATTGCTACTGGTGACATAATATTGATTTTCGAGATAAGCCGGGCAGGCTTTTAGCTTTTTTTAGCTTTATCAGCTAAAAATGCCAGGTAGTGACTTGCAGTTTCTTCAGGGCGTTCAATCATGGGCACATGGCCACAGTTCTTCATGATAACAAGTTTTGAGCCAGCGATTTTTTCGTTAAAAACCCGGGCACCCGAAACATCAATAACCCGGTCTGTGTCGCCCCAGAGAACAAGAGTTGCTGCTTTGATTTCGCCCAGTCTTGATTCAACATTATATCTGCTATACGCGATCTGCCCGTAGACCTTTTCGAGAAATGGGCGCTTCTTAATGGCGCGCTCGGCCAGAAAATCTATAATTACCCCCGGGGCTGGTGGCCTTACAACAAAAACAAAGTTCATAAGGCGGTCAAAGTCAGCCCGTGAATTTACCACCAGTTTGTTTGTGCCCTGGGCAATACTTTTGGCATGCTCAGAGGGTGTTGGTGTTTTGACACCGGCGGCATTGAGCAGGCCAAGGCTGAGCACTTTCGCTGGATAATTCAGGGTATAGCTGGCTGAGATATGCCCACCCATTGAGTTACCAATAATATGAAAAGTTTTGAGACCAATTGCTTCAGCAAACGTATTAAGGTTACTCACCTGACTCTCTATGCCGAAATCGGCATTTTCAAGGCGGGTGCTCTCACCATAGCCAGGCAGATCAATGCTGATCACATGATAATCAGGGGTTATAAACTTTGCAAAGCGGGTGAAGTTGTCTTTGTCACCACCATAGCCATGTACCATCAGCACGGTTGGCGCCCCGGCCTTGCCGCCTTCAAGATAATGATAAGTAATCTTTTTCACCTGAACCTGTTTATGGGTCAGATTCGCACTTGACCTTTCGGCCCAGATTGCCAGCCTGAGAACAACCCCGGGAAAGAAGTTGTAAACCACCAGAACGCCCAGAACAAGGGCAGCAGGTATACCTATCAGCAACTTCTTACGCATAGAGCAGTGTTATCTTATCGATGGGCGGGTCAACTTATTATTATGTCACTCAAGTTGGGCAGTACAAAATTCCGATTCAGTAGCATGATACTCGGTCTACTGCTCACCCCAACCCTGCTGCTGGCTGCACCAGCCGGCGACACCAGAAACAAGGCCCTCGGCCTGCTGAAAAAAGATGCGCTGGTAGGCGCAGCCAGCCTGTATCAGAAAAGCTGTGCTGCTTTGAAAGATGCAGATTGCTACAACGAATACGGTGTTGCGCTTACAGCCATGGGTAAGTACCGACAGGCTCTGGCCCAGTTTAAAAGGGCGCTTGTTTTAAACCCCAAAAGCAGCAAGATTCATTCAAATACTGCCATTGCCTACTTTTATGCAAAGCGCTCGAATCAGGCCCTCTACCACCACAAAAAGGCCATCGGCCTCGACAAAAGTAACTTAAAGGCCCGTATCAACTATGCAGTTTTTCTTACCCGGGCCAGGCGATATCGCGAGGCCGAAAACCTGCTGGGCTCAGTGCTGCTTGAGAGAAAAGATTATTTTTTTGCCCATCTCTTTCTCGGATACGTCTATTATAGAACGGGCCGGCACCGGGCCGCAGTGAGCCAGTTCACTAAAGGCATAGCGCAGAATGATAAATACTTTGACCTCTACTATTACCGGGCCCATGCTAATTACCGGGCCGGCGACAGAGGGGCTGCCCTTGCCGACCTCAACAAGGCCGATCAATTATATCCCTCAAATAGAAAAACTCAAATTCTGCGCAAACGTTTAATCAGATCAAATCGCAAGTGGTGAAAAACAGCTTAATCATCTTGGCCATTTTATTGAGTGCCACCCTGCATGGCAAAGAGAACAAATTCGTTTTCTGGGGAATGAGCACCAAAAATCTTATTAAGTTTGAAGAACAACGCCTTGGTAAGAAGCCTAAAATTCTGGCCCAGAAGAAACGAGCTGTAAAACAGCTGCGTTACAAACATAACAACTTTGATTCTTCTTGTTATTTGACTTACCAGCTTTTCAAAGAGAGGCTCATCAGCTATTATTATATCTGTGCCAATGATCAATGGCAGGGTAAAGACTTTGAAAAAAATATGGTTGAACGTCTTAGCCAGCGCTATGGCAAAAAAACCATTGAGAAAGCCGCGGGTAAAAGCTGGCTGAAATGGAAATTTAAAAACTCACACATTTATCTGCAAACCAAAATGATTAAGCAGAAAAATATTGCCAAGATAACCTTCAGCAGGTTACCGTTGAAACCTCTTCTAAAATCAAAATAAAATGAGGTCTCTATGTATGCGGTGATTTTTTCGAACCAACTGAAAGAAGATACCCCTGCTTACAGGGCCACGGCCCAAAGAATGGAAGAATTAGCCAGCGAGATGCCAGGCTTCTTAGGGGTGCAGAGCGTGCGTAATGCTGCAGGTTTTGGCATCACCGTGTCTTACTGGCAATCGACCAGAGACATTGAGCATTGGCGAAACAACCTTGAACATATAGAGGCCCAGAAGCTGGGGTGCAAAGAATGGTATTCGAGTTTTGACCTGAAGGTCTGCGAAGTTCAACGAGAAAGCAGTTTCACTGCTGATGCTGCTGGTTTGCCTCATAGCAACGTTTAAACCACTGGTAGGTGGCCTCATCTAGAAGCTCTTGCCAGGTGCCGAAACTGGTGTTCTGTGCGATAAACTGATTCCATTCTTTCTGGGGCAGGTTCTCAAAGTCTTCTTTTGAGCTGACTTGAAACTTACTGGCGCTGATCAATTCGCGCATTGAGGTGAATTTTGAACAAGCCTGCAGAAAGTCTTGGGTGAGCAAATCGTTGAGCAATACCCTCGATTCTTGCTGAAACGGCGTCATGAGACAGA
>CAZHLC010000554.1:0-3532 GCA_964532545.1 uncultured Leptospiraceae bacterium
ATACGCCGCAAACGGGTTTCTTGAGTCTCTTCAGATCATCGACATTGGTCACGGTTACGGTACAATTGCCGTCAAGTTCATCGCCGGTATTATTGAGGGTGACCACAACTACGCCAGGGCTGGTCTGGGTTGCGCTGGCTGCCGTGGTGTTGGCCCCGGCGTCACAGGCGCCAGAAATGGTATAGGTTCCCGCGGCGGCAGAGGCATTAGTTAAAGGCTCTGAAAAGTTTATAACGATGCTGCTGGGCGACGGTGAAGTCGCGCTGGTGACTGTGGGCAGCCCATCGCCGCTGAATGTGGGCGAGGTAATCGTACTATCAATCTCATTGTTATTACCATCGACTATGCCCGTAGGGCCATTTATCGTAAGTGTATAATCAGTGCCCCCGGTCATGGGGTCGGTAGTCAGCTTAATGATATTAGAGGGGTCAGTGCCAGCTGGGTCAAGGGCTGCACCTGTTATGTTCAGTGCAGGTGTTAGCGTAAAATCGCCTGTGCCCACCGTACCCGCAGAGCCCACTGGCTCAGAAAATACCAGGTAAACCGTGCCATTATCACCAACGATGATATTGGTCACCTGGGGAAGCCCATCGCCAGTAAAACTGGTACTGCTTGAGGTAAGGTTGTTACCTGAGGTATCTTCTATGTTTGAGACAGTAAGGTTATAGGTAGCATCTTGCTGGCTTGAAGTGGTTACATCACAATAAGTGAATGAAGGCCCGGGCCCGCAGGTTACAGAGTCAGCTGTAAGGCCATTATCAAATGAGAAATCAGCTGCTGATACAGTGCCATTGTTAATGGGTTCACTGAAAAACACCCTTGTTGTGGTATTATTCTGCGGAACCACACCCACCACAGAGGGCGCAGTGGTATCGCCAGTGCCCGCAGATGTATAGTTTAACAGCGCCGTATTAGCTGCGCCATCTAGATCGGCCCCAAGGGCACTTTCGATACCATTAGCTGCAGCGGTTACAGTAAGAGTACATTGACCATCGTTTACAGTGCCGGTAGTAGTCAGGCCGGTAACAGTAACAGTATTTGATGATGTAAGATTAATAGTAGCAGCACCAAAATTCAGTGAACCCCCGCCCTGGCAGTTATTCACAGTGTAATTGCCAGTAGCCTTAATATCGGCCTCATCGAGCATGGCTTCGCTAAAGGTGATTACAACACTGGTGGGTGAAGTCGATGAAATACCCGAAACCTGAGGCCGGGGGGGATTATATCCGTTAAAGGCCACACACTGGGCTGTGCCCATGGCATTACCCCAGAGGTCTTGAACAGCATTCACTCGAAGATAATAAACGCCCGTGCCAAGGTCACTTCCGGTAGTCAGGCGTACTACCGAGTTATTGCCATTATCACGTGCGGCGGGGTTATTGATGGTGATGCCCGCGCCTGTGGTACATCCACTATTGGTGAAAAGCCCATAATTGCCGCCCGCCTGTGAAGTGGATAAGTCAACCCCTTCAGAGAAAGTTACCTCAATGGTACGAATTGCGGTGCTGTTGGCCGAGTTTACATCGGGGGCCGTGGTATCATTCGAGCTGGCCCCGCTGAAGGTGGCGCTGTTCTTCGAAGCGTCAAGTGCCGAGCTATCAATGCCCGTAAGCGAGCTTACTGTGACGGTATAGCTTTGACTGGCAGTCTGCAGAGATGTAGTGATAAAAACTACGCTTGAATTGCCCGGGTCACGAATAACCGTGATTACATTCAGGCTGTTATTAATTGAGTAGTTGGCTGGGTTTTGGGCCAGGCTTAAGGTAACCGGCTCATCGAATGTCAGGCGAACCTGGGTTGGTGAGATCGCAATAGCAGAGACAACTTCTAAAAGGTCAGCTGAGTTGGCCTGTTCGGTTTGTGTAGTGCTGGTGCCTGTGGTGATCTTCTCTAGCAGAAACTGGTAGGTCTTTCCGCTACATGAAATTGTTGTTAGTATAAGAACGCACACCAACGCCCTTGAATATATGACTACTCTCATTATGTCCCTGTCTTTTCCCTCTTATATGTTGTGCATCCTCCGCACGCCTTCCCTACAAAAATATGACTTAATATTCGTCAAAATCTCAACATAATTTAACATGTTGTCGCCTGGCATGCACCTTATTCGATAAAGGTATGCATTTGAATCGATGAATTGAATGGTGGTGAGATCGAAAAATCGAAAAGAAAAGAGATGAGCCCTGCCTCGCTTGCAAAGATGTGGCATGGCACAAATAGACTGAAGTTTAAGCTACAGCCCCCTTACCACATGTATCAATTATCGTAAAATGCAAAACGCACACTTCGGTAAGATAATAATAAAACCTAAACGGGCCGGCGTAAAAAACGGTGAGTGAAGACTTTTGCCCGATGAAACAGTGACAACGCCGGTCAAACCCTGGTAAACCCCCTTTACAAATAACACGACATAATTGCTTTAGTTTTTATGGATTTCACAATTCCCGAGCGCATACAGGGCACCCTTGAAAAGATCGAAAGCTTTGTGGCAGAAGAACTGTTTCCCCTTGAACAAGATTTTCTGCACAGCAGCTTTAAAGAGATGAAACCCCGGCTCGAAGAAAAGCGGGCTAAAGTAAAGGCCGCCGGGCTGTGGGGCCCCAATCACCCCGAAGATGTGGGTGGCATGGGCCTGACTCTGCTTGAGCATGGCCTTATTACAGAAGTTTTAGGAACCTCACCCCTGGGGCATTATGTG
Organism: uncultured Leptospiraceae bacterium; assembly: GCA_964532545.1. Classification (GTDB taxonomy): domain Bacteria; phylum Spirochaetota; class Leptospiria; order Turneriellales; family CAZHLC01; genus CAZHLC01. The sequence goes on from CAZHLC010000554.1 coordinate 2,699, forward strand.
TTTGGCTGCCAGGCGCCAGACGCCGGCAATATCGAAATTCTACATAAACACGGCACAGAAGAGCAGCATGAAAGGTTTCTGCAGCCACTGCTTGAGGGTAAACAGCGCAGCTGCTTCAGCATGACAGAAAAACTAACCGCCGGCTCAAACCCCACCTTGCTGGCGGCCACAGCCGAAAAAGACGGCGATGATTATGTAATTAATGGAGAGAAATGGTTTTCAACCGCCGCTGACGGGGCTGACTTCAGCATTGCCATGGTGGTGACCAACCCCGGCGGCAGCGCGTCACGCCGGGCCAGCATGATCATTGTACCCTGCGACACCCCGGGCTTTGAGTTTGTACGCAATGTGCCGGTAATGGGCCACGCCGGCAGCGACTATGACAGCCACGCCGAAGTGCGCTTCAACAACTGTAGAGTGCCCAAGACCAATTTACTGGGCCGCGAAGGGGCCGGCTTTTTGATTGCGCAAGAACGTCTGGGCCCCGGCCGTATTCATCACTGTATGCGCTGGCTGGGCATCTGCAAGCGCAGCTTTGATCTGATGTGTGAGCGGGTCACGAAACGTAAGATTAATGAAAATGAAACCCTGGCCGATACCCAGATCGTACAAACCTGGGTGGCTGAATCAGCAGCTGAAATTCATGCAGCCCGCACCATGGTGCTGCACTGCGCCTGGCTGATTGACAATGTGGGTTCAACCAAGGCCCATGTTCACATTGGTATGATCAAGTTCTATGTAGCCGGCATTCTACAAAAAGTAATAGACCGTGCTATACAGGCCCATGGCGCATTGGGAATGACCGACGATACCATTCTGGCCCATTACTACCGC
>CAZHLC010000555.1:0-3526 GCA_964532545.1 uncultured Leptospiraceae bacterium
ATCATTGTGCTGGTTTTACCTGACATGCTTGGGGGCATGAAGGCCTCACTGGCGGGTATAGGTGCAGTAATGGCGGCCGCCATCAGCTATGGCTGCGCTATTATTTTTTCGCGGCGCCGTCTGCTGGGTTTGCCCCGTCTGGTGGCACCCACCTACCAGCTGTTATTCGCCGCTCTTTTTCTAGTGCCCCTTGGCTTTATTTTCGAAAGCCCCATAGAAGTCTTATTCGAGGCCAGCAGGGGGGCTCTTTATTCGGTGCTGGCGCTTTCGCTGTTCGGCACGGCTCTGGCCTTTGTGATCTACTATCGTCTGGCTGAAACGGCCGAGTCTACCTTTATCTCACTGGTTACGTTTCTTATGCCTATTGTAGGGGTGATTCTGGGGGTCATGGTTTTAAAAGAGAACCTCAGCATTTACACATATGCCGGTTTCGGGCTTATTCTTGCTGCCATTGGTCTGGTACGCGAAAAAAAATCCGCCTGAATAAAAAAACAGATTTTAGTGGGAAATTTTTTGTCTTTGGGGGTATTACCATAATAAACTGTAGAAAAGAAGGTAGTTGTGATAGAAACGCTGATAATTTCAGTATCGATTATTTCTGTAGCAGGTATGATATTGGTGATTACTTTTGCTTTAACAGCTCTGAAGACCGTTAAAGAAACAAATGTGGCCATGCGGCATGGTGATGAAAAGCTGCAGCAGCATCTCATAGCTATGAATCTCTACAACAAAGCAGCTAATCGCCGTATTCTGGCCTCTATTGCTGACTCGAGGCGACAATCGAAAGAAGCAAATAAGCGGCACCAGGCTCTGTTAACCGAGCTTGGTTATACAAGCCGGCAGATATTTGGGCGGGTTGATGACCCAGACGAAGAAGATTAATGATTCTATAATTTCAACGCCCGCAGCCGCAGCGAGTTACTGATAACCGAAACCGAGCTGAAGCTCATGGCCGCGGCTGCAATCATGGGTGAGAGCAGAACCCCAAAAAACGGAAAAAGCAAGCCCGCAGCAATGGGTACACCCAGCATATTGTAACCAAAGGCAAAGACCAGGTTCTGTCTGATGTTGCTCATAACCGCCCGGCTGAGAGTTTTTGCTCTGACCAGGCCCATAAGGTCGCCTTTGACCAGGGTAATACCGGCACTTTCGATGGCGATGTCAGTGCCCGTGCCCATGGCTATACCCACATGGGCTGCAGCCAGGGCCGGGGCATCATTAATGCCATCACCCGCCATGGCTACCATGGCCCCGCTTTTTTTCAGTTCTTCAACATAGTTATGTTTATCTGCCGGTTGAACTTCGGCTTTCACTTCATCAATATGCAGATTTTGGGCAATGGCTCTGGCGGTGCGCTGGTTATCACCAGTGAGTATATGAATGCGCAGGCCCTTTTCTTTCAGGGTTCTAATGGCAGCTGCACTGGTTTCTTTAACCGGGTCAGATACGGCCAGATAGCCCTGTAGCTGATTCTCATAACTGAGAAACATCACGGTCTGCCCCTGATCGCGCAACCTGGCAATTTGTTCTTTGTGGGTCGAGATGTCGACGTTGAGCCGCCTCATGAGTGCCTCATTGCCAAGGGCTGCTGCTTTGCCCTTGACGATACCCTCAATACCCTGGCCTGAGACTGCTACAAAGTTTTTGACCGCGGTGGTTTCGATTTTTCGTTGGTCTGCTGCTTCGAGCACAGCCTGTGCCAGGGGGTGTTCACTGCCTTTTTCAAGTGAGGCTGCCAGCTGCAAAAGCTCAGTTTCATTATTATGCAGGGCCTTCAGTGAGACAAGGCGGGGCTTGCCCTCGGTGATGGTTCCGGTTTTGTCGATAACCAGATCGGTTACTTTCTCGAGAGTCTCAAGAGCTTCGGCATCTTTAATGAGCACCCCGGCACCTGCACCCTTGCCGGTGCCTACCATGATCGACATGGGGGTGGCCAGGCCGAGGGCACAGGGGCAGGCGATGATCAGCACTGCCACTGCATTGACAAAGGCGTAGACCATGGCTGGTTCGGGGCCAATTGTGGACCACAGTATGAAGGTGATTATCGAGGTGAGAACTACAGCAGGAACAAAATACTGTGAAACAACATCTGCCAGTTTCTGAATAGGCGCGCGGCTGCGGCTGGCCTGTGATACCATTTGTACAATCTGGGCCAGCAGGGTCTGCTCACCCACTTTTTCGGCCTGCAAAATCATGGTGCCCGTGCCGTTCAGAGTTCCGCCAGTGAGTTTATCACCTGTCTTCTTTTCTGCGGGTATGGGTTCACCGGTAATCATTGACTCATCAACTGAGCTGTGGCCTTCAATAGTGAGACCATCAACGGGAATTTTATCACCGGGTAAAATGCGCACCTTATCGCCGCTCTTGATCTGCTCAAGGGGTACTTCAACTTCGCTGCCATCGGCTTCGATGCGTCGGGCCGTCGGGGGCACCAGGGTCAACAAGGCCCTGATGGCCTTACCAGTCTGGGCCCGGGCCCGCAGTTCAAGCACCTGACCAAGCAGCACCAACACAATAATGACAGCGGCTGATTCAAAATACACATCAACCAGGCCCGCTTTATTCACAAACTCAGGGGGAAACAACTGCGGTAAAAAAACAGTAACCAGGCTGAACAGATAGGCCGCACCCGTGCCGATAGCAATCAGGGTGAACATATTGAGATTAAATGTTTTAATCGATTGCCAGCCCCTTTCAAAGAAGGGCAGGCCTGCATAAAGTACTACCGGGGTGGCCAGCAGAAGCTGCAGATAGATTTGCCATTTAGACGATATAAGCTTCTTCAATGGCTGGCCGGGTATCATATCTGACATGGCCAATATGAACACTGGTATGGTGAGACCCAGGCCCAGCCAGAAACGTTTTTTCATGTCAGTGTACTCTGGGTTTTCGGCCTCTTCAAGCTGCACCTGTTTGGCCTCGAGTGCCATACCGCACTCAGGGCAACTGCCTGGGCTCTCTTGTATTACTTCGGGGTGCATAGGGCAGGTGTATTCAACTTGAGCACCCAGTTGTATTGGTTCAATGGCGTCAAGGGCCATGCCACAGATGCGACAGGGAATGTTCTGCTCTTCAACCACCTCTGGGTGCATGGGGCAGACATAGGTGGTGCCCGGGGCCGCCGGTTTTTCGGGCTCGGTCTTTGATTTATCTAAGCATAGAGCTGGGTCTTTATCGAACTTTGTTTTGCAGCCATTGCAGCAGAAATAATACTCTTGGTCTTGAAAGACACTGTGTACCGCCTCTGGGGTGATTTTGACAGTCATACCGCAAATGGGGTCAATGGCTGTAGGTACTTCAGTTTCTTTAGGCATCGTTGAAATGCTCTTTTTCTGTCGCATGACTTGTCAATAGTATGAGAAACTTGCTTAAAGGTCTATTTTGAGTCGCTTTAGGGATATTTTGTCTCTTAATATGCAGATTATCGACTCTAATATCGATAATTTTTTGGCGCTGCAAACTATTATGAGTATTATAGTTTCGTAATTTTAGATCAGGAGTTTTAAAAATGAATTTCAATGCACTA
>CAZHLC010000556.1:0-3516 GCA_964532545.1 uncultured Leptospiraceae bacterium
GGCCCATCAGCATAACCGCCGCGGTAAACAGGCCGGCAAACAGGGGCATCTGCTGTAGCCTGTTCTGCAGCAGATAGGCCAGCCCCAGATGAACAAATATGACTGATAAAAAGATTAAAAAGGCAGAGAAACGAAAACCATTGCGCAGGCGGGTTAGCTGATCAAGAATTTGATAGAAACCCAGACCTGCGCTGAAGTAGAGTATTAAGAGTATGAGCTCACGTGCGACTACCATGGGCGTGGTTCAGAGAACCAGGCTGTGCTGATCGGTAAAGTGCAAACCAGGCTGAAAAGAACACCATTGAGAAAATGGTCAGCCCCAGACCCAATTGAAAACCGAATGACAGAAACTGGTTGGCACCAACCAGCCCAGCGCCCAGCCACAGAGTAAGGCCAAAGAACAGCAGCCCAGTGAAATGGCGGGTAGCTTCAGCCATAATGTGCTGCTTCTGAATGAAGATACCCAATAGGCCAGCATGTAAAAGCAGCAGCCCAAGACTTAGAAGTATCATCTCGACAGGCAAAAAAGGTGTAAGCAAAACAAAACCGATGACCAAAGTGGCATAGCCCACGGCCTGTGAGAGTTCATAGGCACGGCGCAACTTCGAACCTGGCTGGCCTGAAGCAACTGGCTGCAAACCATAGGTGGCATCGGGCTGGTCTTTGGGCCCCTGGGCGAAAATAAACTTCAGTTTAGCTTTGAAACTTTTCAGCAGGGGCAGCTGTTTGTACATGCGCACCCAGTAGTGCATATTCACCCAGATAGGGTTGGCGGTGAGCAGAGGTGTGGTAATGCCATAGTCAACCTTTTCAACCTCGGGTTCAAAGGTACCGAATAAACGATCCCAGATGATCAGCACGTTGCCGTGGTTTTTATCAATATACTGGGGGTTACGCCCATGATGCACCCGGTGATGCGACGGGGTGTTGAGCACATACTCAAGAACACCCAGTTTGCCTACTGACTGAGTATGAATGAAGAATTGGTAGATGAGCACAAAGGCATAGGTGGCTAAAAGCATTTCGGCAGAGAAGCCCAGAAAGGCCAGCGGCATTACCAGGGCCCACAGAACCAGATCGTTCAGCAAAGACTGGCGCAGCGCTGTAGCCAGGTTATAGTCTTCTGAAGAATGGTGAACCTCGTGCATGGCCCAGAGAAAATTCAGCTCATGCGACCAGCGATGTACCCAGTAGGCGATAAAATCTACTAATATAAAGAGAACAATGAAGCTCAAAATCGAGGCTTCAATCTTAAAAACACCGTAGGTCTGCGATAAATATCCGAACAGTACCAGAACCCCGGTTTTTTTGAACACGTCAACGCTCTGGTGCAAAAGGCCGGCCCCCAGACTCGAAATAGTCTCTTTGAAGCGGTAGCGGCCCATTTTGGTGACCAGATCAAAGCCAATCTCGATGGCCATTAAAACAATAAACATGGGTATTGCCAGTAGGGTATAGTTTTCCATAAATGTCTCCTCTAAACTGGTCTGAATAAACAAAAAAGACGGCCTGACGCCGTCTTCGATCATGATCTGAAAGGGGGTTTTGAGTTTCGAATCAAGAACCGCTACTGCGAGGCAATTCGAAACTCTTACCTGTCTGCAATCTCAGCTCAAACCAGCTCTGGGCCAGCTTCAGCCGGGCCAGCTTTAACAGCTCACGGCGATCTTTGAAGGCTGTTTCAGCGTCGAGTAGCTTGCTTACGTCGGCCTTACCCCGCAGAAAACGGCGTCTTTCGGCCAGCACAGCCGCCCGGGCAATGGCCACACCGCGCTTGCGGGTTTTTACCTCAACCAGGGTGCTGTTTAAATTGGCTACCGCCAGTTGAACTGATGTCTGCACCGCATCTCTCACCCGGGCCATTTTTGCCTGGGTAGCCTGTACTCTGGCCCGATAGGCCTTCATGCGGGTAATGCGGGTTCCCCCGGCAAATGGGGTAAAGGTGGCCCCCAGAGTCACCGTAAACCAGTCATTCTGGGCATATTGCTGGTTGTCTGTGTAGGTATAGGCACCCTTGGCATAGACCCTTGACATACCCTCAAACCAGATCGCATCTTTTTCATTGCGCAGGGCCCGCATTTGCAGCCTCACAGCCCTGAGGTCACGGCGATTGCTAATGGCCGACTTTGCAAGGGGGGCCAGTTCAGGCTTTTCAAGCTCAAAGCCTGTCAGGGGCAGAGCTTTAAGAGTCTGCTTCTGGCCCAGAGCCTGGGCCAGCCGGGTGTTCACTACCCTGTTCTGCTCTTCTAGCTCAACCAGAGCCTGCTTTGAATCATCAAGGGCCAACTGCACCAGGGCCCGGTCAATATCGGTGATTCGCCCAAAACGGTATTGCCGGTTAATCTCTTTTAAACGCCGGGCCAACACCCGCGCGAAAGTGCTCACCGACTCTTTGCGTATCTCAATCTCAAGAGCTGCCAGGTAGGCCCTGATTGCATTGTAAATGGCCAGTCGCTGGTTACGGCCGGCCATCATATTAGCGGCATCGGCCCGCCTTTGAGCTGCCGGAATTGTATAGAACATAGCGGCCGGGTCAAACAGTGTCTGGTCAACCTCAACGCCTAACTGATTAAACGCCTTTCGCGCAGCCGGAAACGAACCAAAAGGTGTGTTCAAGGCCAGTTGCTCATCGCGCATGATGCGCTCACCACCAACGCCCAGTTTCGGCCCATAGGTTGCCCAGAAAGCGGTTTTCGCATCATAACCCGAGGCCAGAGCTGTTTTCTCAGCTTCAATATAGGCCGGTGACTTTTCAGCAAGTTTGATGACCTGCTGCAGGTCAACCTCAGGTGTCTCGGCAAACAGGCCAGAACCAGTAAGTGCCAGGCTGATCATGGTAGCCGCTGCTGCACCCCTGAGTGAAAAGCTGAAGCCCCTCTTACCAATGAGGTAACTGTAAAGGGTAGGAACCACAAACAGTGTTAAAAAGGTTGAGCAGGCCAGCCCCGAGATAATGGCCCATGCAAAGGGTGGCCAGAGAGTCGATGAACTTATGGCCAGAGGCAGCAGCCCGGCAATGGTGGTCAAGGTCGTCAGTAAAATGGGCCGGGTTCGCTGGGTAATACCATCAAGAATGGCTTCAGCCAGGGTGCGACCGTTGTCTATTGATGCATCGATCTGATCAATTAAGAGAATACCATTGTTGACTACGATGCCAATGAGCGCCAGGGCCCCCAGCAATGACATGAAGCCAAAGGCATTACCACTGAGAAACAAACCGGGAACAATACCAGCCATACCCAGAGGAATAGTGGCAAGTATCACCAGAACCTTGCGGTACGATTTAAATTCAAACAGTAATGAAAGAAGCAACAGCAGAATTCCAATGGGCATGGCCTTCAACAGGGCCTTGTTAGCATCGCCCGATTCTGATTCTTCGCCACCATACTCGACGGTCGCAGTCACATTCTCAGAATCATCGGCCAGTTGTTGTTTCAGCTGGCCCAGCACCTTATTAGCCGAGATCCCAGATCGGAAGAGCACACTCTGGCCCAGCACCTTATTAGCCGAGATCCC
>CAZHLC010000557.1:0-1160 GCA_964532545.1 uncultured Leptospiraceae bacterium
AGAGCAGCCATGGGTGTCTTAGCAAACGGAAAGGCAGTCACCGGATTCTTAATATGGTCTTCAAGCAGATGTTCGAGGGTTTTCTGATTTGGCAGATCGCTGCTTAATACTATGGGAACAGACTCGGCAGCAATTTCACCGCTGAAGCGAATCGATTGAATACTCAGGCGCAACTCACCCGAAAGTTTACTGCCAAATTCTTCAAGCACACTTCTGAAGGTTTTAGCCTGGTTGCCGTTTAGATTAAACTGGGTACGGTAAAAATCGAGATCTTGATTTTCAATATTGGCTGGCAGATTCTGTAATAGCTGCTCGCTTTCGGCAAAGCCCTTATTCCATTTTTTAGAAAGTGAATGAACCAGCAGCTCATAGCCCAGGGGTATGGTACGGCCGAATACCCAATGACCATCATCAATGATGATTAGCTGCGATGTCAAAGAAGACATGTGCAGCATGATCACAGTTTTTTCACTGATGTAGGGGTAGAACTGGTAAAAGGCGTCAATGGGGGCAAACAGCCCCTGAACATGAAAATTATGCTGCTTAAAAAGCTCAAGGTAGGGTTCAACACTCTTTTTGCTTATGCCCAGAATAATAATGCGGGTAGTCTGCTCTTCAATATTGGGGAAGGTATAGTAGTCATAAACCACGTCTTCGATTTCAAATGAGAGAATACTTTCCAGTTCGAAGGGCACGATCTCTTTGATTTTCTTCTTTTCAAGAAAAGGCAGAGTAATCTCGCGAATAAAAACGGCTTCAGATGGCAGGTTGAGATAGATACCGTGATTTTCGGGGTAATTCTGGGTTATAAAGTCTATGATCTCTTGACTCTTAGCTTCAATCTCATCAGACTTGAAAATATATTTCTGGGCATTCTCAAACGAGGTACCCACAAAGCCGCCCTTAAAGGCCACAGCCTTTACTTCTTTATAGTTAACTTCAATTGCGAGGGGTAGCCGAGCCATATTATTCTGAGTAATGAGTTAGTTTACGTGCTCTTTTGTCGTAGATGCCCAGTACTTTGGCAGATTGTGATTTAACCGATGCAACGGCAACAATCTTATATAGGTTGTCTTCGGTTGTTACCCGCTTCTCAATTTCTTGATAGAGGGTTACCGGGGCCACCGTGGTTGTCTGCAGGTCAGGTATCTCGGCCAATT
>CAZHLC010000557.1:1172-3516 GCA_964532545.1 uncultured Leptospiraceae bacterium
CCCTCACCTGCCCGAAGCTGCCACCCATCTCAAGTCTCTGTGCAATTATTTTCTGGGCAATCTCGGGTGTCATAAACTCAGATAAGGCCAGTATCACATGATACGGGGCTTCGTTTATGTTAATTTTATCTGAACCGGGCACATTAGGGTCAGAGGGCAGGTAAACAGTGATATTGTTGGCAAGAATAAAGTCATCGGGGGTGACGGCCAGCGCCTCGGCTTCAGTATCAAAGTCGCCCTCTTCTTCCATTTCTTTTTTCTGCTCTGCGGTACGCAGATCATCAAAAAGAATATGGCTGTCAAAACCCGGTATCAACATCAGCTCTTCAATCGAATGCAGGCGGCCGTTTTTAATTTTGCGGGGCGGGTCTAGCACCTGATAGTCAAGCTTCTCAAAGCCCCGGGGCATCTTGGTGTGGTTTTCGTCGATCCAGTCGGTGACCGCATCCCACATTTCTGGTGATAGCTTGAGGGTCTCAGCCAGACGGTCGAGGTATTCACGGGCACGTTTGTTTTCTTCATCGTCAAAAAAGTTCACAAGACGGTTGAGATTATACTTGCCGTCTTCGGCCCGCATGGTGTACGAAAGCTGCCCTTCACCAAGGGGCATGGGTGGCGGGCTGAAAAAAATCGGAAAAGCACGTAACTGGTTCGAAGGCACTGTGCGAATCACCATGAGCGCAGCCTCAAGCCCGCTCTGGGCCAGAAAACGCGCCTTGGTGTAATTGGCCTCATGCATGGCGGTTTTGTATTCATTAAAGGCCGCCTGAAAAACCAGGGTGACTGCAGAAAATGACAACAAGATCACAACGGTGGTAAGCATCAGAATAATGGCGCCGCGTTTTTTCTTAATGGTCTTACCACTCATCTTGCAAACTTTATGTCATGCAGGTTCTCGTAAATGAAATTTTCGAGTTTGCGCATATCGTCTGGTTTACTTTTAAAGAATAAAATTCCCATATAGTATGCACCATCACGGGGAAAATACCTGATAATTTCACCGTAAACCTCGAGCTCGCGCCCGCCGATGGGTATCAACATCTTGATTCGACGATGTTTCTGCAGGTACTTAAACAGAATCTCGTCGTTGATCTCCATCAATAGACCGCTCTGTGAAATATTCAGCACCCGGGTTTTGCGGGCACTGGGGTCAAAATGAGAATTTCGAATACGAATTTTGGTTATGGCATATGAGAACAGCTCTGAGACCAGACTGAGTTCTTCAGCCTGTGCCAGGGTCATAAAGTGTTTATCGAACTGGTTTGTTTCAAGACGTAAGTATCCGATAGGTTGTTCGAATAAGTGAATAGGAACCATCAGTATTGATACCAGAAAATTGCGGGCATCTTGTTTTTTAACAGATTCAATATCTACCAGGGCGTCAAACTCGCCCTTCTCTTGACAGAGTTTTTCATAATAGTGGTGAATGTTGGTTACATTCTCTGATTCGAATTTTTCAATGTAGGTTTCGAGGCGGGATACATCTTCAATAAAGATGGTTTTATTTTCAGAGATCATGGTACGCTCAAACAGGGTCAGCTCTTCTTCGGGCTTATCATAAAACATATGCACCGAGAATTCGCGGCTCACTTTCTGAATCTCTTCAATCAACATTTTGTAGATGATGGGTAACGATGGATTATCGAGCAGAATCTCCTGCATGAAGTGAGGGTAGCGGCTCTCCATATTTTTTTCGGCCTGCTTTGAGCCCAGAATTGGCGAATACAGAATAATAAAACGCATGGCCAGATTGTCAAAATGCAGACGGGGGTAGAGGCGCCGGGCCAGATAGCTGAGATTTGAAGGAACCTCGATGAACACACCTTTGTTATTGGTTCTCACTATAAAAATATGACACATGTAGTAGCGATTTAAGGCCTCAAAAGTTAACACCGCCTTTCTTTCTTGTGATTCTTTAAATTCAGGAACTACCACCCTGATATATTCATCAGCGATTTCCGGCACCCGCCCCTCATAGAGCAGCCCCGACTACAAGACCTGCACCCGGGTATTTTTGGCTTTTAAAAAATAAAATACGTTCTTAATGCTGTAATACGAATTTTCAACGTATGCATCTTCAAACTCTCTTTCTAAACGTTCTACAAACATATAGACAAATTTAGCCTTATCTAATATTTCGGGTTTTTACAATAGGTAACTTTAAGGTGGGCAGAAAATTACCCTACAAAAATAGTAATGTTTGCCAATAGCAGCCAAAAGCATTTACATTTTGGCCCACAGCCGATTTTCTGGTAATGGTAAAAGCGATGGGTTTCAAAAAGTCACGATTTCTTCTTTTATTTGCAGCTCTAGCGGTGGTAGGCCTTGGCTGGGCCTTTAATCT
>CAZHLC010000558.1:0-3511 GCA_964532545.1 uncultured Leptospiraceae bacterium
CATGCTCATTGAAGTTTTGCCGGCATAACGCGGGCCAACAGCTGGTAAAGGTGCTTTTATTTGCCCAGAAAGCCATTAGCGAGCATAAAATGCTGTTTATGAGACATAAAAAGTGGTCATCTGGTGCACTGCTTAATAAGTTATTGTAGTGCATTGCACGATAATTGAGGAGACAAAAATATAGAAGGACACCTCTATGAACACTCAAGTGAGTTACAACGTTTACTACAAAGATAAGACCGGTGAAGAAATTCTTCTGAGAAGTGAACTTAACGAAGATATGCTGAAAAAAGTCTTAGCTGCTTTTGAACTGTCAGGCGACACCCCCAAAGAGCAACTACGCATAGAAGAAATTCAAGACCGACAAATTGCCTGAAAATTTGAATGGGGTTGGCCACGGGCCACCCCCATTCATTAATTCCCCGTTTTTTCACATAACATTCAAATTGTATTCATCTGCCCCCTGTAGCATATCTTCTACAGGAGTAACCCAATGAATACAAAAATCGATTCACTACCCCATGGCCCAGGCCATGTGGCCTTTATTATGGATGGTAACGGCCGCTGGGCCCAGCAGAGAGGCCTACCCCGCTACCATGGCCATCGTCGCGGCGCTGCGGCCATTGAGGGCATCATTGAAAAGTGCGCCAACGAAAAGGTTGCGGTTGTTTCGTTCTTTGCCTTTTCAACCGAGAACTGGCAGAGACCACGCGCAGAGATCGACTTCATTTTTAGTTTTGTCAGGGAATTTCTGCGCAAGAAACTCAAACATTTAATTGAACGCGATGTGCGCCTGATGGTTTCAGGTGATCTGGCCCCCCTGCCCGAAAAATGCCGTTCGGCTGTTCTTGAGGCCGTTGAGCAGACCTGCTTCAATCGGGGCATGACCGTGAACTTCTGCCTTAATTATGGTGCGATCGATGAAATAAGAAGGGCCTGCTATTTATGGACGGTACGCAGCGTGCTCTCAGGTAAAGTCGACCAGCCCAGTCGTGAAGATCTGTTTGAATGCCTCTATACCCGTAAGTTGCCCGAGGTTGACCTATTGATTCGCACCGGCGGGCAGAAAAGACTGTCTAACTTTCTACTGTTACAGAGTGCCTATGCCGAACTCTATTTCAGCGATACCTTTTGGCCTGATTTTTCAGCCACTGAGCTTGAGCAAATCTTAATCGACTATAGCCAGCGGGCCCGCACCTATGGCACAGTTGTCGCTAAGCAGTAGCGCGCATGGCTTCAGCAGGCGGCCGAAACTGAGCGGGGTTATCACCGATCATACTTTTGATGCGCCCGCTCTGCCAGCTCTCACCCAGGTTAGCAATAATATCGGTTAAGCCGGGTACCATCATACGTATTGTCTCAGCAGTGAAAATCAGTGGAGTGGTTAACAGCGGTGCATACTTTAAGGGTGTATTGGGCAGCCCCAGATCATCACCGGCCTGATCACCCAGCACCAGCCGACTGAGACCACTGCGGTAATGCATTTCAAGAAAGGCCAGAAACTGTTCAGCTGGTGTTTCAGCCTGCTCAAAAGGAACATTCATCAGGGCCTGCCCCAGAGCCAGGCTGTCGGCATCGGCCCCGGGTTGGCTATTGCCAATAAGATAGGCCAGGCGCTGGGCTGCTTCTTCATCAGCAGGCAGCAGCTCTTCGCTTATACCCATAACGTAACCGATGTAGCGCCACAGGTGCATGGTTGCCAGACTGTCACGTTCATCAAACCTGAAGCCCACAAGGCGAAGACCCATCAAAAATACCAGAGAGAATAACAGATTCGTACCTACCAGGTCAGCCTGGTTAATAGGTTCACCCCACTCGTCAGCGCGCCATTCGCTGCTGTGTTTCAATTTGTTGCGAACAAAGGCATGCATAAAGCGCACCTTAACTGCCTCTTTGAAACCCTGAGAATGACGCCGCATGGCACCGGCCCGGGTCACGTTATAGGTAAACTGTGAGGTTTCAGCCAGCCGGCGGCGGGCATTATAGGTTAAAGCGCCCGTCATGGCAATGGGCTTGTTGGCCGCACTTGAACGATAGCCCCCCATCAATGACACACAGCTTAATATAAATTCACCAAAAAAAGAAGTGCGCTGGGCCACCACCGAGGCGTGATCAGCCAGCTCAAAATCAACCCAGGCAGGCACCTTGTCTAATTGAGCAAACAGGGCCTGCAAGCTTTCAGGTGCCTCTTTTACGCTCTCAATACCAGAATCAAGTGCCTGATTCAACAAACGCCAGCTTTCGCCGGGGGCCAGCGCTTTAAAATCGGTAACCACCGCATCTGCCAGGTCGTCACTTTCAGTCAAAGCCCGAGACATTTGTTCAATTTCACCCTGGCTCGGTGTGGGGTCGCCATCAATGATAAACATGCCCAGCAACTTCATGGTAAAGTCACGGGCCTCGCGGGGGTCTTGAAATCTTGTGGGGATATTAGTGCTCATAAAAACAAGTTATGACACACATGTCATAATTGCCAGTATTTTTATGAGATAAATTGAAAGCCGGTATTGATCAGGTCTTCGCTGATTTGATTGGTCCACCGAATTTCGGCCAGCATTTGCCTTTGGGCGCCAGCCGGGCCCAGTGAAATCTGCCAGCGGCTATGTTTTGCCAATTGCTCGAGTTGAAAGTGTTTGGTGCGAATTACCAGACTGCAACCACCCTCAGATTCGTCGATAATCATGGCTAAGACGTCTTTTTTGCCTTTCTCAGGCCTGATATCTGCAAAATCATAGTCTGTAGGCTTCTTACGAACATATTTGCGCCGCTCTCGGGCAATTTGTTCGGCAGTTTTCGGCTCTTTTGACATAGTTATGCTGTTATTATCGTATTTTGTAGAGCCGAAGTCAAATTCAAATATCCCTAAAATATTCGTAAAATTGGCTACACGCGAGGCAGGGCTTGGTAAGACCAGAGCTCAGTCGAAAACAAAATCTCTCAGGTGGTTATCTCGTAATGACATGACCTTATCGAGAACAAAAGTATAGAGGCTGCAAACCAGCCAACCCACGGCCATACCCAGCAGCACATCGAGAAAAAAATGATGATTGGTCAAAACCCGTGAGATTGATACCCCCACCGCCACCAGGGGAAAATAGTGGCCGTAGGTTTTAAACCAGTATCTGAAAAAGCAGGCCAGGGCCATTGAATTAAGAGCATGAGCAGAAGGCATTGAAAAATAGTCTGGGCGAAAGAAACGCCCCACCTGATGAGCTGGGCGCATGCGCCCAATGGTCTCTTTGAGAAACGATGCTGTACTTTCAGAGAGAGCCAGCAAAACCAGAAGCAGCAGCAAAAAGACCAGGGCCTGCTTCGGCCGAAAGGGTGTATAGATGGCAACGAAGCCCAGTATAATTGTCAGCCAGACATATTTGTCAACCACCACCTGGGCCATGCTCTGCAGCAAGGGCTGGTTTAAATGCATGAGGGTAAACTCAAACAACTGGCGGTCGAGAGCCGTCAGCATATTCAAGAAATCATGCAGCATCAGACTAAAAAAACCGCGAGGTCG
>CAZHLC010000559.1:0-3497 GCA_964532545.1 uncultured Leptospiraceae bacterium
AATACCGGTGAGCAGGGTAACCAGTGCCATAATACGAATGATAAGCTGCACCTGGTTGGCAGTCTGCTGAAACTGTTGAATAGCAGCCTCAGTGTCAAACACAGTCACATTAGCATAATTCTTGCTGATCTCATTCAAAATATGCTTCTTTTTGTCTTCAGGTACAAACAGGCTACTGTAATAGACCAAAGGTGCGTTTCGCAGGGTACCTGGTGAAAGTAAAATAACCGAGTTCGGTTCAATGCTGCCCCAGTTTATTTCACGGGTATTGGTGACCTTAACCCGCACAGGCAGGCCCTGCACTGTTAAATCAACCCTGTCACCAATCTTGATACCCATCATGTCGGCCCAGTCATCGGCTACCGAAGCCTGGTTGGCTATGCCCGTACCAGACCACCATTCACCTCGAATGAGTTTTTCTGAAGCAAACAGATCTTTACGAATTGAGATCATGTACTCGCGGTTACGAATGCGCTGGCGCCAGCCCCGGCGCACTGCGTTTTTTTCCATACTGTCGCGTTTGATCGGTTGGCCGTTGATTGCCATAACCCTGGCCCCGATTTTAGGCTCAAACCGCTGCACCTTACCCGGGCTGTCTTTCACACCCAGGTCTCGCAACTTTTTTTGCACCGTGGGCAACTGGGTCTGGGTAATATCAACCAGAAACAGATTGGGTTTTTCACCCCTGGCCATTACGAGGGTGGCCGAAAGAGAGGCCTCAATCAGCAGTACAAAAACTACCAGAAAAACACCCAGCCCAGTCGAGGCCACCATGGTGCGCGTCTGGTTGCCAGGCCGGTGCAGGTTGGCCAGACCCTGCTTTAAATGGTAACCAGTAATCTGATTACCCCAGCGTTTCAACAGCCATAGCAGCCCCTGGGCCACTAGAAAAAGCACAATCACTACTGCCAGGGCTGCCCCTATAAAGTAGGCTGAAAGCTCATAGGTTTGTAACGTCGCGCCGGTCATCACAAAGAAAATCAGCGCGACCGCAAGGGTAAGAATAATATAACTGCTGCGGCTGGCAAACGTGCCTGCTGTTTTCAACTCAGGTCGCAAAACCTGCAGGGGTGATACCTGGCGCAATTTTACCACTGGGTAAAGAGCGAACAACAGGGCAGAGATCACCACCAGCCCCAGGGCCTTAGCCAATTCGCTCAGGCTGATAATCATTTCAAGATTTACCGGAACCAGACTCTTGGCAAATGAAATCGCCCAGCTTGAAGCGATCACACCCATACCGCCGCCAAGCAAACAACCGGTTAATGCGGTAATCAGGGCTATGTATAAAAAGATCAACATGACCTGGCGGTTGGTGGCACCGGCACTTTTAAGAATGGCTACATGCTTGATTTTCTGGCGTACTAGAACTGAGATGGTTGCCGCAATACCAAGACTGCCCAGCAGCAGGGTGATTAGACCTGCCAGTTCAAAAAACTGAAATAGAAAACCCAGAAAACGACGCATACCCGCCGATGATTCTTTAAAAGTGAAGATAGTTATGTAATTGTCAGTAGCAAACTTCCATTGGTTGTTCTTAAAGGCATCTGCATCAAAATTTTCAGGTACCCTATAGAAGGCATTGTTACGAATGCGACTGCCAAACTGCACCAGACCGGTTTTTTCAAGGCCTGCTTTATTTACAAATACAGGCAAACCAAAGCCCATGCCAAAGTTTACCGAGCCTGCGGTTGAGACATAGGTACCCAGAATACGAAAGTTAGCCTTACCCAGACGCACCCGCTGGCCAACTTTAACTTCGAGAATATCTAGAATCTTCTCATCTACGATAATAAACTTGCGCCTCGAAGATAACAGCTCTTGCCAGGCAGAGGCGGGCTGGGTCTCAACCCTGCCATAAAAAGGGTAATTACCTTCAATGGCATTGATTTTAACCAGGCGCGACAGATTGCGACGGCGATTATAGAGCATTGAATCAAGGGCTACCAGTGAGGCCCCCTCGGCCCCAGCCTGTTTCAAACCCGCATCTATCTTATTAAAGGCCTCGCCCTGCAGCGGCTGGCGTGAACTCAGGCGCAGGTCAGCACCAGCCAGGTCGCGGGCCTGCTCGCCAATGGCCTGCTCAAAGCTGGCCTGCAGCAGACCCACCATGGTGACAGCGGCCATACCAATGGCCGCAGCAAAAACTGCGTAGTAGAGCTTGCCCCGGGCCTGCAGTAGCTCTTTAAAAGCGAGCCTGAGAGCTACTCTTAAATCAACTATAAGGGCAGCCATTGGCGAATACCTTCGAGGGTGCGGCCCAGCAGTGTACCACCCCGGTGCTCGATTTCAGAAACCAGTTCACCATCGCGCAGCCTGATCTCGCGGTCGGCCAGCTTTGCCAGCTCGGGGTTATGGGTAACCAGAATAAGGGTTGCCTCGGCATGCAGGTTGGTTAGCAGCTGCAGCACCATCTGGCCGTTTTTTGAATCAAGATTACCCGTTGGCTCATCGGCAAACAGAACTTTGGGCTCGGTGATCAGAGCCCGGGCTATGGCCACCCGCTGCATCTCACCACCAGAGAGCTGTGAAGGATAGTGATGCTCTCGGTGTTGCAGGCCTACCTGATGTAACAGGCGGGTGGCCCGGTCTTTAATCTGGTTATAGCTGCCCAGATTCAATAACTCAGAGGGAACCATTACGTTCTCAATTGCGGTGAGAGTGGGCATTAACTGGTAATTCTGAAAAATGAACCCGGTCATGCGGCCACGATAATGGGCCAATTCTGATTCGGGCATGTTCGAGATTAACTGCTCGCCCAGATACACCTGGCCGGTTGAGGGTTTATCGAGGCCTGCCATGATGGCCAGCAGGGTTGACTTACCACTGCCCGAATGACCAGTGATTGAAATGAACTCACCCGAGCGGGCTGTTATATTAACGTTTTTTAAGACAGTTACCGCACCCTCACCCTGTGAATAAGTACGGCTGACATTGTTCAGTTTTAGCATGATGGCTTACCTTTTGACGATAGTAATAAGATAAAGAAGAAGCCGCCTTTTATTTTTTTTCAGAATTGCCATAATCTGTCAGCGACCTGTCAAGGGTTTTAAAAAAACAATAGACGAACTGAGCGCTTCAGTGTAGTTTATACCTATTAAGAGATAAGGCAAATGACTGATATTCTGAACACAGTAGTAGAAGAAGGTTACCGCCTGAAACAGCGTGCCATGGTGTTAGGCTTCACCCTGTGGGGCCGCACCTGGCACCAGATTTTCAGCGGCGAAAACCATTTTGTGCCGGGGCAGCGCCTGATTGAGATTTTTCAACAACGTTTTGAAGAGTTGCTCGAACAAGACCTGACAAATGTCAGAGAAGGCTACTATAACTCAGATGTGCTCTATCAGTTACCTCTCGCACAATATCTCACGACCTATTTCACCAACTTTGACAACCAGATCAAGGTTCTGCAAAACAAGTTAGCCGGTGATTTCAAACAGCTACCCGCTGATGTAGACAAAGAAAAGTATCCGGCTTATTATGCCCGTAACTTTCAC